>DCKU01000163.1:6632-22062 GCA_002320455.1 Salinisphaera sp. UBA1666 | reverse complement strand
GCCAACTACGTTGACAAACACCGCCGGTCAAAGGTCGCTATAGAGCCCGTTGAAAGGGCGAAAGGGTATAAATTCACTCGGTGCCCGAGTGAATTTATTGCACCCAGAACCCGGTCCGATCCAGCATGATCGCTCATCATGATCGTTTCGCGTTTCAAGAAATGGCTGCGCCCCAGCGAGGACGCTGGAACGGCCGATGGCCCCGAACGCCATCGTTTCAAAGTTCTAGCGTCATCGGAATTGCTCGCCCCGTTTAAAGGCGAGCTCGCAGCGATCCGTGCCCGCGCCGGCGTACCGGCTGAACATTGGCGATCTCTGTACCAAGCGGTCTTCGATAATTATGCGGCCCTGGTTCAGCGCCTTCCGGCGTCGGAATCCCATCATCACGGGGGCGTTGGTGGGCTGCTACAGCACGGTATCGAAGTCGTGCGCCACACCTTGGATCTGAAACAGGGCGTCATCCTCCCGCGCGGCGAAGCCCCGGAGGTTCAATCTCGAGTGCAGGATCTGTGGACGTATGCCTGCGTTACCGCCGCCCTGCTCCACGATCTCGGTAAACCGGTCACGGATCAGTGCATCACGCTTTACGAGGGAACATATGGCCGGCGCAGCGCTTGGTCGCCGGTTCACGGGTCGATGCCGATCGGGGCAACGTATTCCATCGACTTCAATCCGAAGCGTGTCTATCGCCACCATGAGCGGATCCCGCCGCTGCTGGCGCACCATCTCATGCCAACCGAAGGACTACGGTGGATCGCGGGCGATCAGAGCGCACTACATAACTGGCTCGCGGCCATTCAGGGTGATCTCACCGACGCCGGCGCCATCGGTGAAATCGTGGGTAAGGCGGATGGCTTGTCGGTCGCACGCAACCTCAGTGGCCGCAAGAACGTGCAACTGCCGACAGCCAAGGCCAAGCCGCTTGTTGAGCGCCTGATCACTGGTCTGCGTTATCTGCTGGATAACGGCGAATTGCCGATGAACCGTCGCGGCGCGGCGGCCTATCTCGACGGCGACACGCTTTGGCTGGTGTCCAAGACCACACTCGACAAGCTCCGCACTCATCTGATCGAGGAAGGCCAGACCGGCATCCCGACACGGAATGATCGGCTTATGGACGAGTTGCAACAGCACGGTCTATTGGTTCCCAACGAAGACCGCGCAGTCTGGCTCTGCTCGATCACAATCGCCGATTGGCAAAAGCAACTGACGTGCCTTCGATTTCAGGCAGACCAGATTTGGCCAGACTCGTCCCGTCGACCCGTCGTTATGGATGGATCTGTCGAGTCCGTCATGGCCGATCAGCAAAAGACAAAGCCCAGCGAGACATCGCTCCAGAATGAGCCGTCGGTTGAGAACCAGAAAGCACCTGCCACCGGCGCCTCATCACCGCACGGCGATGTTGGCAATCAATCGACTGCGGTAAGCAACGCGAGTAATGAGGACGCACTAGATGAGTTACCTTTACCGTTCAACATTGAGGCTAATTCGGCGGTCGAGGACGCCGCTGCTACAGAACCTAGCTCGTCGGCTCCTGAATCAGACCCACAACCGCATCAGGGTGATGGCCACGTCGACGGCATGGATTCCAGCGAGGATGCGGGCGAGCGATTCCTCGCCTGGCTAAAACAGTCGATCGAGCTTGAATCGGTACCAATCAACACCGCCCAGGCGCGGATCCATGTCGTGCCGGAAGGTTTAGCGCTAGTCTCACCGCGGATATTCCGCGATTTTGACTCAGCGAATTGGAGCCACGCACAAAAGCGGTTTCAGAAGCTGAGACTACACCGGAAGACACCCAACGACGAAAACATCTGGACATGCCGGGCAACAGGCAGCCGGAAACAGTCTCTGCTGAAGGTGATTCTGATTCCGGATGCCGCTGGGTCGCTCGGCGTGAATCTACCAAAGCCGAACGCGGCGATCACATTGCTACAGACGGAATGAATTGCTTTCCTCGGCTCGCTCAGCAAAATACCGTTTATCATCGGGTTATCGATGCTCGATAGTCATCAGCCTTATCAGATGACAATTCGTTGCGCCGATTTCACTGCCGCGGACATGGCCGAGTCGGCCAGCGAGGCCGTATCTGACGGATTGCCCGCGTTTCGCGCCTTGCGCACTTTCGCGAGAGGTTTGAGAATTCGCTGTAATAGGCGCGGCTCTCGTGACAGCTAACAGCCTTCAAACTGTGTGAGCTGTCATTTACATATGGTCGTCGAAAATAGCTTTTGGCGGAATTTAGACACAGGTGTATTACGCTCGCGCAGCCTTCCTGGAATATCTAGTCATACAACGCTGGGGGTATTTTTGGGGGTACGTTATACTTGGATAAAATTAAAAACATTTATTATCATTGCCTTATATTTTATTTATTGGAGCCGCCCCGGCACCACGCGACATCACCCCAACACAGGTGCCTTCTGGAGTCGGCCGACCGGCCAACCTCGAATGCGCGCCTTGAGTGACGCAGCATGAGGCTGCTCCAGATACGCCGAGCAGTGGCCAAGCTGCCACGCCTTAGTGCTGTCATGAGCATGATCGGCAACGATCCATATCGGACAGGTATTGCCGGCGACGGTCAGGCGGCGCTGAAGCTCGAGGCCACACATGCCTTCCAGATGTGCATGACAGATAAGCACGTCCCATAGCCCGGCCTCGGCCAAGAAAGTCTCGGCACAGTCGAACGCTTCGACCCCAAGGCGCGAGCTTTCGATCACCCGCCATAACTCCGCGTGCTTGATTCGATCGAGACCGACTACGGCCAGCTGCATCCCTTGTTCAAGCATTTGCATTGCTCAAGTCTTGCGTTGAGGCCTCACTACGTAGGGTTACGGATGCCAAAAGGATGCGTCAACAATAAACTCCGTCGCCATTTTGCTGGCTGGCTATCTTGATTCAGGCCCGCTATTCGGAGAGACGCTATGTGGTCATGGATTATGGAGAACGCGCGCGGCCTGTCGGCTGTCGGCACGTTTCTCACCCTGCTCGTCTGGCTTTTTTATGCCCAGCTTTTGCTTTACAGCTTTCGCCGACAGCGCCGCTCACGGCTGCTGATCAACCAGGCCTACGGCAACGATACGAGCTCAATCTGTCTGCTGAGCAACATGTCGCACGAGCCCATTTATATACAGCTGCTCTTGATCACGTTGCGCACTCACGACAACGAAACGACGTGTTCGGTCACCGACCTCGATCGTTCGCGGGGCGATCATGCTGAAGTGGCCGGGCACACCGTCACCCGACAAGGTCCTTTGAACTCGGGCCAGTCCATGGCGACCGGCACGTTTAACAACCTGGTGCTCCAGGCCGCTCGTGAAAACCGGCTCATTGATGCGACCTGTGATGACATCACCGAGTTGGGCCTCGAGTCGATCTCGATGACGGCCATCATCAATTATGGCCCCGACGGTCAGGCGATCGGTTTCGAGCGCGATTTCATCATCCAGGGTGAGGCAGACGACGACGATTATCTGCGTATCCGCCCGCGAACGGTCGCCACCAATCGTCTCAAGGATCGGCGCTCGCAACGCCGCATGTCGCGCTGGATACAGCGCATGAACTGATGGGCTCCGTGTAACGCTCAGGCGAGCGAATCAGCTGGCCATAGGTATCGCGTACGCGTATAAAGCGTCTGCTCAAACGCTCTCGGGAACTACCGGGAGCTGTCGTGTTCCAAGACCGGGTTTTATTCGAGCGACACTATGTCTTCATCTGCCTCTTCGGCCGTCAGTGCCGCAGACAGCACTCCCCCAGCCGCGCCCTGGGCCGGCGAGCCCGGCGGCTTGCACCCGCGCCTGGCCGCGGATTGTCACCTGCTCGGCCGTCTGGAGCGCGCCAGCGTTTTATTGCACCGCAACGCCCGTATCGCCTGGCTGATTCTGGTCCCGGATACCGATGCGCGCGGCTGGCACGAGCTCGACGATGCCGAACATGACCGTATTAGCGGCCAGGTTCGTGATTTGTCGATTACCGCTGGCGACTACTTCAAGGCCGACAAGATGAACGTTGCGTCTATCGGTAACGAAGTGCCGCAGATGCATATCCATGTCGTCGCGCGCCACGAAAACGATGCCTGCTGGCCCAAACCGGTGTGGGGCCACCTGCCGGCCGGGCCGGATTATCCGACCGAACGTATCACTGCGATCACCCACATGCTGGCACTTGCACTCAATATGAAAGCCGCTGCGGGTACGTGATATGACAGAAACCACGCTCGAAGAGCTGGAAATTCGTATTGCCTACCAAGACGATACGATCAGCCAGCTCAGCGATCTGCTTTATCGACAAGACCAAGCGCTTATACGCTTGGCCGAGCGTTGCAAGACACTCGAGACGCGTGTCGCCCAGTTGAAACAGGACAGCGGCGATACCTATACATCGGCCGACGAACGCCCGCCCCATTATTGACACGTGAAAGCCGGCGTCGGGTGACGCCGGCCTGAAAGACGTCCTTGGAGCGGTCGTTAGAGCTGGATACGGCCACCGCCGCCACCCTGACCGCCACCATAGCCGCCGCCGTAACCTTCCTGGCCCGGAACCTGGATCTTCTGGCTCTGCTGGCGCTGCATTTCCTTGAGCTCTTCAATGGCTTTTTCGGCCGCCTGATTGACCGCCTCGGGAAACTTCTCGATCGCGCCGGCGAGATCGTCGGCCTCCAGCTCGAACGACAGCGGCAGGCTGCCCGCCGGCGTCATAAGGCTGGCCGAGCCCTCGTAGTGGATCTCGCGAGAGTCGTCGTCGTCGCCATTCGCCGTCACCGGGATCAGTTTGCGGATGCTGCCGACTTTGAGGTCCGTGAAGGATTCCTCGCGGTACATGTTGTCGGCATCGATCTTGATCTCGGGCATGTTTTCGGCCATGTCGTCATCCTGATTGCAATTTAAGACAGCACACAGGATAACAGCCGGCGACGCGCACACCGTGCCCGGCGCCGGTGCGTCGTCAGCCGGTGTTGCGCATGCCCGCAGCCACGGCGTTGATCGAGCGCAGCACAGGGTCCAGCCAGGCGCGATCGCCGTTTTCGCGATAACGCGTGAGCGCTGCCCGCTGGATATGGTTCAACGGGTCCAGATAGGGCCGGCGGCGATCCAGCGAGGTTTGCAGTACCGGGTCGTCGTCGAGGATCTTGGACTCGCCTGTGATCTTTAAAATGCCCTCGACCGCGCGCTCGTACTCTGCGTGGATGGCATCGAAGATATGGCTCTGGCCGTCGGCTAGGCGCGCATATTGCGCGGCGATCGACATATCCGCCTTGGCCAGCGACATCTGAACGTTATCGATGATGGTCCGGAAATACGGCCACTCCCGATACAGCGACTGCAACGTGTCAGTCTCGACCTCGGCCAGTGCGGTGCCCAGGCCCAGCCAGCCCGGCAGCGTATGACGCGACTGCGCCCAGGCAAACACCCAGGAAATAGCCCGGATCGAGCTCTTGTCGAGCTTGGCCTTGGACGGACGCGAGCCCGGCCGCGAGCCGATGTTTAGCGCACCGATTTCGGCCGTCGGGGTCGCAGCCTGGAAATAATCGAAGAAGCCTTCTGTATTTTCGGTCAAGTCGCGATAGAACGACTCACCCGTGGCGGCCAGCTTGCCGGCCACGTCCGAGTAATCTGCATCCGAGGGCTGGCTGCCCGAGGCCTTGAGTGTGCCGGTCACGCCCAGCGTCAATTCATGGACCGCGGTTTCCGGGTTGGAGTATTTGGCGAAGATCATTTCGCCCTGCTCCGTGAACTTGATACGCGAGCGCACCGTACCGGGCGGCTGGCTCATGATGGCTTGATGGGTCGGCCCGCCACCGCGCCCGACGGTGCCACCGCGGCCGTGGAAGAGCACGCAATCCACGCCGTGGCGTTCACAAAGAGCGACGGCCTCCTGCTGGGCGCGATAGAGCTGCCAACGCGAGGTCATGATGCCCCCGTCCTTGCAGGAGTCGGAATAGCCCAGCATGACTTCCTGACGCAGCGTGCCGTCGGACTCACCGGCTTCGATAAAAGCCCGGTAGTGCGTATTGGCCAGCAATTTGTCGAGTACCGGCTCGATATGTTCCAGGTCGGCCACGGTCTCGAACAACGGCGCGATCGACAGCGGGGGCGCGGTCGCCGAGCCCGGCTCGTAGACGCCGGTGACCCGCATCAGCCACAGCAGAGCCAGCACGTCGGACGCGCTGTGGGTCATGGAGATGACGTAGCTGCCAAAGGCCGCATTGCCCAGTGTGCGCGTGAACTCGCGCACGACCGCCAACGACTCTAACGTGTCGTTGACGTCCGAGCTGACATCCACGCGGCCGATCGAAGGCATGTCCTCGCGCGCCAGTTCGGCGTTCAAGAATCCCACGCGCGCCGCCTCATCCATCGACTCGTAGCCAACGTCGCGGCCAAGGGCAACGAAAAGCTCGTGCACGCACTGGGTGTGACGGGTAGATTCCTCGCGCAGGTCCAGACGGGCCAGATGAAAGCCAAACGTCTCGACCAGACGCTGCAGATCCTTGATGTGGTCTTCGGCGATCACGCCGTCGCCGTGGCCGGCCAGCGACTCGCGCATCACGCGGATGTCCTCGATCAGCTCGGCGGCGTCATTGTAGGCAATCGGCGAACGCTCGCTGCGCTCGGCGCGCAGGCGCAGCTCGGTCTGAATCTGGTCGACCATTGCCGCCAGCCGGCGACGCATCAGATACAGCTTGCGCCGATAGGGCTCGGCGGCATAACGCTCGGGCCGCACGCCGGAATGCGCAGCGATACGCTGCTCGTCGGCCTCGAGCGAGGCCCAGAACGCATCACTTGGCGTACACCAACGCGCCGAAAACGACAGCCGGCTCGACAGTTCGTCGATACGCCGGAGATATTCGGAGAGCACCTCGCGCGACTGCATGCGCAGCGCGTAGCGCGTCTCGCGCGCGGTGACATACGGATTGCCGTCGCGATCACCGCCGATCCACGAACCAAAGGCTAGCACCGTCGGCGCATCCACCGACGGCTTGCCGTAGGCGTTCGCCAGGGCTTTTTCCAGGTTGCGATAGATCTGCGGCACGCTGGCAAACAGCGAGGCGCGGAAGTAGTACAGCCCGTTGCGGATCTCGTCTTCGACCGTGGGCCGCGAGCCGCGCAGCTCCTCGGTCTTCCAGAGCACCTGAATATTCTGGCGGATATGTTCTTCGATGGTCTCGCGCTTGAGCGCATCGGGGTTGCCGAAAGTCAGCTCGTGGAACCATTCGAAGATACGGCGCAGCGCATCCAGTACCGCCCGCGGCTTGGCCTCGGTCGGGTGTGCGGTAAATACCGGAATGAACGACAGCGTGCCCAACCGGCCCAGCAGATCGTCAAGCGATACGCCGTCGGCGGCCAGGTCCGTGAACGTGCGATTGAACGAGCCCAGCCACTGCGGGTCACCGTCGGCGGCCAGAGTGCGCCGTGTGCGGTGGGCATGCAGCTCTTCGAGGAGGTTGGCCAGGTTGAAATAGATCGCGAACGCCCGCGTGACCTCGGTCATCGTCTCGGCCGGCAGCTCGTCGATCAACGCCATCAGACGGGCGCGCTCATCGGCGTCGTCGGCTTCGCGAAGACCGATGAAGCCGCGGCGTAGGGTCTCGACCGTGTCAAAGACCTCGGTGCGGGCCTGGGCCTGGAGCACGTCGCCCAGGAGGGCCCCGGCGCGGCGGACCTGGGCCCGCAGCTCTCGATCGGCTTCTTGCTGATCGGCCTGACCGACGGCCGGATGTTTCTCGTTGATCGCTGGATTCATGTTCGGCTTTTATGGAATCGTTTCCCCAAGTCCGAGCATAGCAGTTTGCCGCGGGCATCCAAGCCCGCCGCCGACCCGGCCCACAGCGCATGGTCAGCTGCGCTAACATGTGGCTTTGATCCTCGATCCTGCAGCTCATGTCTCGCCAGAAGCGCTTTTGTCCGAACTGCGGTGCGCCCGTCGAGTACCGGATTCCCGAAGGCGACGACCGGAAGCGCCGCGTCTGTACGGCGACCGGCGAGATCTTCTACGACAACCCGCGCAACGTAGTCGGCACCATTATCGAAAACGATGGCGCCATTTTGTTGTGTCGCCGGGCGATCGAGCCGCGCCTGGGCTTCTGGACCCTGCCCGCGGGCTTTCTGGAGTTGGGCGAAACAGCCGCGGAGGGCGCAGCCCGCGAGACCTGGGAAGAATCCGGTATCGTGGCGGCCGACCTGGCACTGCAGTCGATGATCGATGTGACGCATATCGGGCAGGTGCATATCTTTTTCACCGCCCGCCAAGACGGAGTGCAACGCCCGGCCGGGCCGGAGAGTAGTGAGGTCGCGTTTGTGCCGATCGCCGACATCGAATGGACCCAGCTGGCGTTCCCGACGATTCACCGGGCACTGACCCGTTACGTCGCCGACCGCGAGGCCGGCCGACACGGCGTGCACGTGGAAGCGCTAGCCGCCCACGACTGGAAAGCCATGAATCTCGATGACAGGCCACGCGGGCGTTCGCCCGGCTGGTAGACTTTAGTCATACCGAAACGATCTCACGAACATCTCGAGGGACGAGGCATACCGCATGACCTTCGTTGTTACTGAAAACTGCATCAAGTGCAAATACACCGACTGCGTGGAAGTCTGCCCCGTGGACTGCTTCCACGAAGGCCCGAACTTTCTGGCCATCGATCCTGAGGAGTGCATCGATTGCACGCTCTGCGAGCCGGAGTGCCCGGTCGAGGCGATTCTCTCCGAGGACGATCTGCCGGAGGATCAAGCCGAATTTCTGGAGCTCAACGCCGAGCTGGCGCAGAAATGGCCGGTGATTACCGAAATCAAGAAACCGCCGGAAGATGCCGACGAGTGGGCCGACAAGCCCAACAAGCGCGAGCTGCTGGAACGCTAGGGACTGGCTCAGGCACGCAGCATATCGACATAAGCGCCCTCGCACAGGGCGCTGTTCTCGATACCCAGTCCGGCCATCAATCGCCGGGCTTCGGCCTCGCCGGCCACCTCGACTTCGCCGTCAGCCAACACCACTTCCAGCTCCATAAAAGCGCCCAGCCCGACAACCGCGTCCAGGTGCACGCGAGTGCGGCCGATCATATACAGGCGGCGGGTCTTTAAAACCCGCCCGATCTGCCCGTAGGCGGTGGAGAGTACGGCGCGCAGGCCCGCCGGATCAGAGGTGGCGCTTCGCTCGTAGTATGAGCCGGCCGGGCCGGTGGTATCGGCCCGGCGATAATAGATCAGTTCACCGCTTGCCGGCTCGCTCAGAAAATCTCGGAGCTTGAGCCGCCCGGCCCCGCAACCGAAGAACGTATCATCTTGTTCGATGACCCATGGGCCCGCATCGGCAAGTGCAGCCACTTGCGCCTCCAGGACCTCGGGCTCGGCCACACGGGCCTTGATCTCTACGTTTCTTGCCACGGCCGTTTATCCCCGCGGATGATGCGCGTCGTGTAACGCTTTCAGGCGAGCGCGCGCGACGTGGGTATAGATCTGCGTCGTCGACAGATCGGCATGACCCAGCAGCATCTGGACCGCACGCAGGTCGGCGCCATGGTTGAGCAGATGGGTAGCAAAGGCATGACGTAGCGCATGAGGTGACACGGTCTTGGCCACACCGCCGGCGCGGGCATGGCCGCGGATTCGATGCCAGACGTTCTGGCGCGTCATGGCCCCGCCGCGCGCCGTGACGAATAACGCATCACTCACGTGGGCGCCCAGCAGCAGCCCGCGCGCACGTCTGACGTAACGGTCGATCCAGGCGCCGGCGGCCTCTCCGATCGGCACGAGCCGTTCGCGCCCGCCCTTGCCCATCACGCGGATGACGCCTTGTCGCGTGTTGACCTGCGACAAATGAGCGCCCACCAGCTCGGATACTCGCAGGCCCGCGGCATACATCAGCTCTAACATGGCGCGATCACGCAGACCCAGCTCGGTGTCGGTATCCGGGGCGCGGATCAGCGCCTCGACGTCGCGCTCGCTCAAGGTCTTGGGCAAGCGCTGTCCCTGGGCCGGGCTATCGATCAGCGCGGTAGGGTCGGCCGTAATCGCCCCGGCCCGGCGCTGGAAGCGATAGAACTGGCGCAGGCTCGATAACAGCCGGGCCGCGCTGCGCGGGCTGCTGCCGGCGCTAATCGATGCTGCCAGATAGGCCTGGATATCAGCCGGCGCGGCCGCCAGCAGACCGTTGTCCGGGCACTGCGGCGCGCCGGCAAAACGCGCCAGATCGGTGCGATACGCCGCTAGCGTAGCCTGCGACAGGCCCCGCTCGGCCCACAGGGCATCGAGAAAGCGCTCGATAGTATCGACATGTCGCGGATCCAGTGCATCGATGGCAGCCATGGCGAGAGCGTATAATGCGTGGCTTTGCTCGGCCAGACGCGCCCGACTTTTAAAGAGCTGTCGATGTCCAAAGCCTCCTCGCTTACCCCGCAAGAGCGATACGAACAGGACCTGGAACGCGCGGACTTCGAGCGCGACCCGGCTCAGGCCGAGGCCGTGGCCGAGCTGCAACGGATTTACGACGCCCTGAGCGAAAACCGCACCACGTCGTACGGGCTGTTCGGGCGCAAGAAAAAACGCGAGCCGGTCACCGGGCTCTACGTCTGGGGCGGCGTGGGTCGCGGCAAGACTTATCTCATGGATTGTTTTTTCGAGTCGCTGCCCTTTCCCGACAAGTCGCGCCTGCATTTCCATCGCTTCATGGCCAAGGTGCACGAGGCGCGCAAGGCCTATGCCAACCAGTCGGATCCGCTGGTGAAGATCGCGGCCGACTGGGCCAGCGACCGGGTCCTGTGCTTCGACGAATTCTTTGTCTCGGACATCGCAGACGCCATGATCCTGTCGCGCCTAACCGAGGCCTTGTTCGAGCACGGCGTGACACTGGTGGCTACCTCTAACGTCGACCCCGACGATCTCTACAAGGGCGGGCTTAAGCGCGAAAACTTCTTGCCGGCTATCGAGCGCCTGAAGGCCAACTGTCAGATCCTGCATCTGGCCGACGGCACCGATTTCCGGCTGGATCATATTCAGGAGGCCAGCACCTACCAGAGCCCGACGGGCGCCGAGGCCGATGCTGCACTGGGCAAAAGCTTCGACAAGCTGGCCGCCGGCCGCGTTGTCCACGCCGGTAACGTAGAAATCCTGGGCCGTAAGATCGCGACGCGCTACCGCGCCGAGAACGCCGTCTGGTTCGACTTCGATGCTCTATGCCGCAGCGCCCGCTCGGCCGGCGACTATATCGAGATCGCCCGCGAGTTCCCTGTCGTCATGGTCTCGGACGTACCCATACTCACCGACCGCGACGAGAACGCCGCCCGGCGCTTCATTAACGCCATCGATGAGTTCTACGACCGTCGTGTCAACGTCTTCATCGCCGCCGACGCCCGGCCGGACGATCTCTACGCTGGCACCGAACTGGCCTTCGAGTTCGAGCGCACTGCAAGCCGCCTCCACGAGATGAGCACGCCGGACTATATCTCCGAGCCCCACCGCGGCTGAGCGCCGATTGGATCGCTGGTCGCCGGCTCGGAACCGGCGCCGGCCACAACGCCAACGTGGTCACAACCGCCTAGAGCTTGTCGTACCAAGATACGGCGACACGTTCGAAAACAGTTCGCACCTGCGTCGAAAGCCTAATAGACCGAA
This sequence comes from Salinisphaera sp. UBA1666, assembly GCA_002320455.1. Lineage (GTDB taxonomy): Bacteria > Pseudomonadota > Gammaproteobacteria > Nevskiales > Salinisphaeraceae > Salinisphaera. The sequence goes on along the minus strand of DCKU01000163.1, from coordinate 10,456 downwards.
ACGCTGTTTCAATCACACGCTGGCGGTAACTTTTCCAGCGGAGTGATCGATGGGCTCGAACATGATGGCCTGCCCCCTGCTGCTCGACGAGATACTCGAGCGCGCAGCGACCGAGTTTCCCGACGTTGAAATCGTCAGCCAGATGCCCGACAAGTCGCGGCATCGGGAGACGTACGCACAGATGGCCGAACGGGCCAAACGCCTGGCTCAAGCGTTGCTCGACGCGGGCATCAGTCATGGCGATCGGGTGGGCACGCTCTCGTGGAACCATTTCGCGCATCTGGAGTGTTACTTCGGTATTCCCGCCATGGGCGGCGTCTGCCACATGATCAATATCCGGCTGGCGCCGGAGGATATCGCCTGGATCATCAACCACGCCGAAGACCGCGTGCTGATCGTAGACGACGTGCTGTTGCCGCTCTACGAGAAGTTCGCCGACCAGATCAACGTCGACAAAGTCATCGTAGTCAACCTGACCGGCCAGGCGGTCGCTGCTCCGCTCATCGACTACGAGGGTTTCCTGAACAGCGCCTCCACGGACTTCGTCTATCCCGACAAGCACGAAGACGACGCCTGTGGCATGTGCTACACGTCCGGCACCACCGGCAAGCCCAAGGGCGTGACCTACTCCCACCGCTCGACCGTACTGCACGCCCTGACGTCTTCGCTGCCGGACTGTCTGAATCTCAGCTACAACGCGACCGTGCTGCCCGTGGTGCCGATGTTCCACGTCAACGCATGGGGCCTGCCCTACTCGTCCACGCTGTGCGGCGCCAAACAGGTCCATCCCGGCCCCCATCTGGATGCCGAAAGCCTGTTGAACCTCTACCAGGACGAGGGCGTGACGATCTCGGCCGGCGTACCGACCATCTGGATGGGCATCCTGAACGCGCTCGACAAAGCGCCCGGACGCTGGTCGCTGGCCGACAACCTCACGATGATCGTAGGCGGCTCGGCCGCACCAGAAGCCATGATCCGCCGCTTTGACGGTCATGGTCTGCAGCTCATCCAGGCCTGGGGCATGACCGAGACCTCGCCGCTGGGCACCTCCGGCCGGCTCAAACCGGCTATCCAGGCCCTCGATGAAGACGCGCGCTATGCCCGACGGGCCACGGTAGGGACCACAGTACCCTTGGTGCGGGTACGAATCGCCGGCGACGACGGCCGACTGGCGCCCCGCGATGGTCAAACCATGGGCGAGCTCCAGATTCACGGGCCCTGGATCGCAGGCAGCTATTTCAAGCTGGACAACAGCGAAGAGAAATTCACCGCTGACGGCTGGCTACGTACCGGCGATATCGCCACCATCGACGGCGACGGCTATATCGACATCACCGACCGCACCAAGGACGTGATCAAATCCGGCGGCGAGTGGATCTCGTCGGTGCACCTGGAAAACGAAATCATGGGCCATCCCGACGTGGCCGAAGCCGCGGTCATCGCCAAGACCGACGACAAATGGGGCGAGCGCCCACTGGCCGCGATCGTGCCGGTCGAAGGCAAGATGCTCGACGAGGCCGCTATCCGGGCCCATCTGCTCGAGCGTATGCCGAAGTGGATGGTGCCCGACGACTATGTCTTTCTCGAAGCGATTCCGCGTACCTCGACCGGCAAGTTCAGCAAGCTGACGCTGCGCGAGCAGCTCAAGGTATAAGCCACCGTTGGTCGCGCCCGGGCAGCCGTCGTCCGGCCCGGGCACATCGCGTGCCTAGGCCGCACCACCCAGACTGGTCTGACCGGGTAGCGTCAGGCGGGCTAGGTCACGAACGACAACGGTCAGGTGTTCGTGGCCCGGCGCCTCGATGGCCTGCAGCTCGCCCAGACGCGCGCTGATGAAGGCCAGCGTACGCTCGTTATCGGCCTGCCAGTCGGCCAACGGGTCGTCGACAGTGCGTGTAAGAACCTGATCCACGATCCGTTGGTGGATGCGATAGCTATCGCCGCGCAGGCTCATGCGCGCTAACGCCTGCCAACGTTCGTTAGCAGGCAGATTATGGATCGCGTTTTGTAGCCACGGCACGCCCAGCAGATCGCCAAGCCGGTAATAAAGCGCAGCTACTTCGGTCACAGCCACGTCGCGCTCCGCAGCCAGGGCGGCGATATCCATGATGCCCCCGCCTACGTCGGCCACGGCGATACGGCGCGCCAGATCTGGCGTCATGCCCTGCTCGGTCCATGCCTGCTCGGTGGCCTCGAAGCGTTCGCGATAGGCGCCCGTCAGATAATCCGGCAGCTCGGCCACCAACGCGGTCGCACCCGGCTGATAGCGCGCCAGAAGCGCCGAGATATCCTCGCCCAGGCCCGGCGTGGCCAGCCACCAGTTCATGGCGTGTTTCAAGAACGCGATCGCGATGCGATGGGCGCGATACTGGGCCTCGGCGGCCAGCGCGCCGGTCTGTGCATCGACGGCCTCGAACAAGGACTCGCCGCCCAGCCAGGCGTCCGCCAGCACATAGCCCCGAACCGCGGCCTCCATGCGCGTACCAAAGCCGGCCGGCAACCGGTGGGCACTGGCAATGCCCAGCCGATCCACCATCTGATTGGTCACCAGCGTAGCGATCAGCTCGCGGCGCAGCCGATGCCCGCGCACATCGTCGCCAAAGCGCTGGCCGAGCGCTGCGGGCAGGCCATCGAACAACCAGCCTTCCAGGGCCGGATCATCGGCCAGACCGCCGGCCAGCGCGGCATCGGCCAGAGCGAGCTTGTTGTAGGAGATCAGCACGGCCAATTCTGGCCGGGTCAGGCCGGCGCGCTCACGAGCGCGCATTTCGATGGTTTCATCGTCGGGCAGGCCCTCCAGACGCCGGTCCAGCCGGCCGTCTCGCTCCAGTGCCCGCATGAAACTGACCTGCTCGTCGAAACGGGTGGTACTTTCGGCCTGCATGAGGCTGATCTGCTGGGTCTGGAGCACGTTGGTACGCAGCACCAGGTCGATGACCTCGGGCGTCATGTCGGCCAGCAGGCGATTACGCGCGTCGCGGTCGATGCGTCCGGCGGCCTCGGCCGTGCCCAGCGCGATCTTGATGTTGACCTCGAGGTCGGAGGAATCCACACCGCCTGAGTTGTCGATGGCATCGGTATTGATCCGTCCACCGGCCAGCGCGTACTCGATACGCCCGGCCTGGGTAAAGCCCAAATTACCGCCTTCGCCGACGACACGGGCCTGCATGTTGCGGCCGTCGATACGCAGGGCATCGTTGGCCCGGTCGCCCACATCGGCGTGGGACTCGTGGCTGGCCTTGACGTAGGTGCCGATCCCGCCGTTCCAGAACAGATCCACGGGGGCAGCTAGAAGAGCGGCAATCAGCGCGGTGGGCGTGTACTCGCGCTGGGCGAGCCCTAGCGCGCTCATGGCCTCGTCCGAGACGCTGACGCGCTTGGCCGAACGCTCGTAGACGCCCCCGCCGCGAGAGATCAGTTCCGGGTCGTAGGCATCCCAGCCGGAGGCCTCGGCCTTGAACAGGCGCTCGCGCTCGGCGTAGCTGGCTTCAGCGTCGGGGTTCGGATCGATGAAGATATGGCGATGGTTGAAGGCCGCCTGCAGGCGCAAGGTTCGGGAGGCCAGCATGCCGTTGCCGAACACGTCGCCGCCCATATCGCCGACGGCTACCGCCGTGAAGGCCTCGGTCTGACAGTCGCGCCCCGTTTCCCGGAAATGACGCTTCACGCCTTCCCAGGCGCCGCGAGCGGTGATGCCCATGGCCTTGTGGTCGTAGCCGGCCGAGCCGCCGGAGGCGAAAGCATCGTCCAGCCAGAAGTGATATTCGCCCGACAGGCCGTTGGCGATATCCGAGAACGTGGCCGTGCCCTTGTCGGCGGCGACC
>DCKU01000163.1:6153-6339 GCA_002320455.1 Salinisphaera sp. UBA1666 | reverse complement strand
CGTGGCCGTGCCCTTGTCGGCGGCCACCACCAGATACGGATCGGCGGCGTCGCGGGCCAACACGCCTGGCGGCGTGACAATCTCGTCGCCGACGCGATTGTCGGTGATATCAAGCAGGCCGCGGATGAAGACCTTGTAACCGGCGATGCCCCGCGCGGCACGCGTCTCGCGGTCTATATCGGCGGT
>DCKU01000163.1:0-5848 GCA_002320455.1 Salinisphaera sp. UBA1666 | reverse complement strand
CGGTCTATATCGGCGGGCAGATTCTTCAACACGAAGCCGCCCTTGGCCCCGACCGGCACAATGACCGCGTTCTTGACCATCTGCGCTTTCATCAGACCCAGAACCTCGGTCCTAAAGTCCTCGAGCCGGTCTGACCAGCGCAGGCCGCCGCGGGCAATGGGCCCGCCACGCAGGTGCACGCCCTCGACCTCGGGCGCGTAGACGAAGGTCTCGACCCAAGGCCGGGGTTCCGGCAGCTCGGCCAGGTGCGAGGAGTCGAGCTTGAGCGAGACATAGGGTTTGGGCTGGCCGGTCTCGTCGCGCTGGTAGTAATTGGTGCGCAGAACCGCATCGACTACGCCATAGAAAGCGCGCAGCACGCGGTCCGTATCCAGGCTGGCGATAGCCTCCAGGGCGGCCTCGATCGCCTCAACGCTGGCACTCTCGGCCTCGGCCGAGCGCGCCCGATCCGGATCCAGGCGCAGGCCGAACAGGCCGATGATGCGACCGACCAACTCCGCCTGCTCGGCCAGCCGGTCACCGATATACACCGGCGAGAACGGCAGCTCGGTCTGTAGTAGATAGCGCGCCACCGCACGGACCAACACGATCTCGCGCGGCGAAAAGCCGGCCTCCACCACCAGGCGGTTGAGATTGTCGTTGGCCGCGCGCCCGGCCATGATGTCGTCAAACAATGCCGCCAGTGCCTCGCGGCGCTCGGCTTCGGCCAGGCGCTCGGCCGCGGGATGACGGGCCTCGAACTCGTGGATCCACTGCGGGGCGAAGCCGCCACGCTCGACCACGAAAGGATGCTGATTGACCACTGCCAGACCGAAGTATTCGAAGATCGGCACCACGTCCGACAGAGCCGGCGCCTCGCCGCTGCCGTAGAGCTTGAGCGTGACCCGGTCACCTGCCGCATGGGCCACCCGTAGAATCGGCGCGGCCTCATCCGGCCGTACGGAAAGGATAGCCGCATCGGCCACGGCGGCCTCGGCGCCGTTGCGACGCTGATACGCCGCCTCGAAGGCATGGGCATAGGCCGGCATCGAGGTGCCGGCCTCGCGCGCAGCAGCCAGAAAGCGATCCGGCCAGGCCCGGGTCTGATCCACCAGCCGACGCTCGATATCGGCGGTGGCCGGCGTGGCGCCGTCGGCATCGGTGGCGATCTGGAAGACCAAACGCACCACCGAGCCACGCAGAAAGTCTGCGTCGGCGTCCTGACACTGGCCGGCCAGCCCGGCTCCCAGCGTGGCCTCGATCTGTTGCCGTAGTGCCACGGTATAGCGCTCGCGCGGGATGTAGACGATGGCCGAATAGAACCGACGATAGCGATCGCGGCGCAGAAACAGACGCAGACGCTCGGTCTCGCGCATGTTGAGCACGTCGGTCACGGTCTCGAACAGCTCGGCCTCGCTGGCCTGAAACAGCTCGTCTCGCGGGAACGTCTCGAGGATATAGCGCAGGCTCTTGGCCGCGTGCGAGCGCGGGCGAAACGCAGCCCGCGCCATGACGTGGCTGATCTTGCGCCGCAGCAGCGGAATATCACGCGGGCTAGCCCGATAGGCCTCGCCTGAAAACAGGCCCAGAAAACGATGGGCCCCGATTACGTTGCCGGCCGCGTCCAGGCGCTTGATCGCGATGACATCCATCGTCTCGGGGTGATGAATCCAGGCGTGACGATTGGCCTTGGTCACCACGGCCAGTCGCGGCGACTGGGTATATTCGTCCAGCACGGCGGCCGGCGCCACATAACCGTCGGGATCCACCGCGGCCCGGTCCTCGCGCAGCAGCCCCAGGCTGGTATCGGCCAGATCGACCATGGTCTCGCCGTCGTCGTCAGCCTGGATGGCGCGGCTGCGATAGCCGAGAAACGTGAAGTGGTCATCGGCCAGCCACGACAGAAAGGCCTGGGTTTCCTCGCGCTCTTCGCGGTCGATGCCGCTGGCGGCCTGATCCAGATCGTCAATGACTTGTTGCAGGCGCCGACGCATGGCGCGCCAGTCGCCAACTACCGTGTGGACATCGATCAGGCGGGTGCGGACCTCCTCGCAAAGCGCTGCGCGATCCAGGCCGGCCGGTGCAGCAAACTCGACGCGAATCAACGACTCGGGCGATCGCGCGCTATCTTCGCCGTGGTCATCGTAGGCGGCCACGTCGGCAAACTCTCCGCCACCGTCACGACGCGACTGGACCACGGGGTGGACGATCCAGTCGATCTCGGCACCGGTGGCCCGGACGGCCATGGTGACGGTGTCCACCAGGAACGCCATATCCTCGGCCACGCTGATCAGCGCCGTGTCGCAGCCGCTGGCAGCGTCGTCGATGTCAACGATCTGGGTCAGCGGCGTGCCGGTCGTGCGTGGCTGTGCCAGCAGCGCATAGTGCGTCTTGACCGCATCGTAGAGACGCTCGGCCCGGCGTGCCGCGACCAGCGAGGCGGGAACCCCGTCGAGATAGACCTCGGCAAACGCTGCCATGGCCGGCCCGTCGGAAACCTGCTCATCGGCATCGATGAGAGCACGTATTTCTGCAAGCACGCGGGCCGTCCGGGTATTCATTGCATTGTTCAAGCTCATGAGGCGTTACTTGGACGTTACGCCCGGGCCGGCGCGCGACTCAAGCCTGCCCAGAGCGGCGGCTACTCGTATTATCGGCCTGGGTATCCGGGGCCGCTGCCTGGAAAGCGGCCAGCGATATGCAGGCCCGGTACACGCCGCGCAGGCGCGGATAGTCATCCAGGCGCACGCCGTAGCGCTCGGCCATGGAGATCTGGGGCACGAGACAGACATCCGCCAGGCTCGGCTTGGCTGTGAAACAGAACGAATGGGCGGCCTCGCCCTGCTCGACCAGCAGCGACTCCATCGGGCCGAAAGCCTTGTGCAGCCAATGCTCGAACCAGGCGCGCCGCCGCGCGTAGTCCACGCCCATTTCGTCGCGCATGTAGCGCAGCACTCGCAGATTGTTGAGCGGGTGGGTATCGGCCACCGCGATCTGGGCGAACGAGCGGATGCGCGCGCGCAGCGTCGTCTCCGCCGGCAAGAGCGGGCGTTCCGGGTAGCGCTCTTCTAGATATTCCAAAATGGCCGAAGACTGGGAAATAATCAGATCGTCTTCGACCCAGAGCGCCGGAATCAGACCCTGCGGGTTGACGTCGAGAAACGCTTGCCGCTCGGCCGATGCACCGTCGAGCCCCGTGAAAATCGACTCATAGGCCACACCTTTGTAATTCAGGGCGATACGCACCCGATGGGCCGAGACACTGCGGTGATGAGTGAACAGTTTGAGCATGATGCGACAAGCGACGAGACAATGCCCAAACCTTAGAACCTATGACTGTTTTGTGCGAGCCCGCGGCCTGCGCTCCCCAAGGCCCGACACGCCGACCGACGATGAGACGATCATGAACCCAGACCCGAGCCAGCCGCCCATCGAGCCTGCCGAGGCCCGCCACGACAGCGAGCGCAACGTTCTGCTCGTGACCTATGTTCTCTACGGCCTGTCCGCGTTCATTTTTGTCACCGCTGTCGCCGGCGTCATCATCAACCACATCAAGCTGGGCGAGCTCGGCGGCGAGACCGTGGCCCACAGCCATCATCGCTGGCTGATGCGCACGTTCTGGTTTTCTATCCTCTGGAGCGTGGTGTGTCTGATCCTCACCCCGATCGTCATCGGCGTCGTGGGTTATTTCGTGCTCTGGGTGTGGTGTGCCTATCGCTTCATCCGCGGCATGCTGACGTTCGCCGACGGCCGCGCCATGCCGGTTTGAACACGCGGCATGCCCGGCCGGCCCGCGTGTTACCGTCCGATTGACACGTCTCCACGGCCGATACGGCGCTTGCCTTGACCGAACCGCACGCTCTCAACCCTCGCCTGGTGGATGATTTCGATCAGACACTGGCCCGTCTGGCCGAAGCACCGGCGTTTTCGAAGTATTCGCATCAAAGCCAGCTCTTGATGCGCGCAGCCAAGCTGGCCAAGACGCCGGGTGGCGTGGCCGCCCTGGCCGAGCGCGCCGAACGCTTCGACAGCGCGGGCGTGTTCGCCGGCACCGACTGGGACATGCCCGCCGGCCTGCAGCCGGCACTGGTTGGCCCCACGCTGCGTGCCGGGGGCGATTCCGCCACGCTTGAAACCCTGAGCGAACTGCGTTTGCTGGCCCTGGCCGAAGCCCGCACGGCCCACGACGGCATGAGCGCTAACGAGGCCCAGGATTTTCTGGCCGAGGCGATGGCCGCCAATCTGGATCTACTGTTTGGTGAGGCCACCGAAACCGCGCGAGAGCGCTCCGCGGCGGATTCGGCACGTCTGCAGGGCCTGTTCGCGCTGCTGGCCGAGCGGCTGGGCATGGGCCGTATCATCGAGCGCCTGCTCGAAGAGGTCAGCCAGATCATGGCCCAGCGCCCGATCATGACCGATCGGGCCCGCGCGCTGATTCAGGCCGCCCGTCAGGCGCTTGCCGACGAGACGATCGACGAGGCCAACGCCGCGGTTGCGCGTCACTGGCTGTCGGCCATCGAGGCGCCCAGCGTGCTGGCCCAGGCCGAGGGCGCCCACTATGCCCATGCACTGGCTGAATGCGACGACGACCAACTGGCCGCCGAAGCGGGCGTGTTCGGCGCCTCGATGAACGAGACCGGTCTGGTCTGTGCGGCCCACGCCGTGCTGCTGTCCCATCTGAATCGGCAGGCACGTCATCTCGTGCCAGCCGCACTTGGCTGCAACGCCATCGGCCAGGCGGCCTACCAGGCCCACGAGACCGAAATCACGGCGCTGATCGACCAGGCAATCACTGTGGATACAGCGTTTGCCATCTACGGGCTGTCGCGACTGCTGGGCGCCGATCTGACGTTTCAGCGTCCGGTGCTGCCGGGCCTGCAAAGACTGGCCCGCCTGGCCCTGCACCACGAGACCATAGCCGCCCTGGTGCCGGAAGCGCCCAACGACGACACACGTGCTCGCTCGCGCCTGCTGGCCGGGGCCTGTGCCGTGCTCGGCCAGCCGCGGGGCGTTGACCAGGGCCATAATCCCACCTGCCAATCCGCACGCGCGATCAGCCTGTGGGCCCAGAACGATCCCGGGTATCTGCTGGCCCTCATCGCTCAGGCGGCTCGGGACAACGACGTGGTCATGGACTTCGAGGGCCAGGTGATGGCCTCATCGAGCCTGGCCGCCGGCATGGTCAAGACGCTACATACCGAGCTCGACGCAGTATCCCGCCTGCTCACGCCGCATCTGGACAAGCTCTACGTCGAAATGGGGCGGCGTACCGTAGGGCGCGTGGGCGACGGGCATCGCTGGGTCAATCCAGAGATGCACGGCTGGTGGGTTATGCGCGATTTCGCAGCACTCATCGATCTGGCGACCGGGGCAATTACCGATTGCAGCGATTTTCTACGGGCGTTCTTTTCGGCCTATCACCCGGACTACAACGGCGATCGCGCTCTGGTCTATGCCCAACCCTGCGGCATTGCCTCGACCACGTCGGCCGGCGACTGGGTCGGCTGGCACGCGGTGGCTATCCAGCGTGTGGTCCGCGATGCCAGCGGCGCCTGGCGGGTGTATTTCTATAACCCGAATCGTGACAAGGCCCAGAACTGGGGCCACGGTATCGAGACTTCGACCCACGCAAACGGCGAGCTCGAAGGCGAGTCGTCGCTGGTCTTCGAGGAATTCGCCGCACGTCTGTATGTCTTTCATTACCGGGCCGCCGAGACCGGCGAGCCGGAACACGTGCCCGAAGCAGCCATCGCGCGGGTGCGGGCCGCGATCGCCGACAGCTGGGGCAAGGGTTTTGCGTGGGCCGACGGCCCGGTCGCTTAGCCCGCTACGTTTGATCCGGCATAAAAAAGGTTCATCGCACATTACC
>DCKU01000165.1 GCA_002320455.1 Salinisphaera sp. UBA1666 | reverse complement strand
TGAAACCTCAACAGGCCCTAGCGCAACCGTCGGCTACAGCATCCCCACGTGCAGCTTGGCCGCGTCGCTCATCATTTCCATGGTCCACGGCGGGTCGAAGACCATTTCCACTTTGACCTGGGCCACCGTGGGCACCATACGAACCTTGGCCTTTACGTCGTCGACCAGGATATCGCCCATGCCACAGCCGGGGGCGGTGAGCGTCATGTCGATGTCGACCACGCGCTGATCCGGATCGCTGTGGTCGAATTCGCAGCGATAGATCAAGCCCAGATCCACCAGATTGATCGGAATTTCCGGATCAAAGACCGTCTCCATCTGCTCCCAGACGAGCTTCTCGACGTCTTCTGCAGTGGCGTCGTCGGGCAGGTGCAGCGGCTCGGGCGGCTCTTGGCCGATCGCGTCGGCGTTTTCGCCGGCGATACGAATCAGGTTGCCGGCGATATAGACCGTAAACGAGCCACCCAGTGCCTGGGTGATATTGCCGTGGGTACCCACGGGGATCTCGACCGTATCGCCGGCCGGAATCAGCACCGCTTCGCAGTCACGGGTAAAGGTGACCGGTTCGTTATGGGGCATCTGCATGACTGACTGTCCTCGTCTTGGCTGGCCCTAGCATGCGGGCACTCAGTTTACACGCAAGTCGGCACGGTGGCCGAGCCGGCCGTCCGCCCGCACGGCTGAAAACGTCGGCAGATCGCGCATGCATGCTTGCATCCACCCCGGCGTTGGCCTAGGTTTAAATACGAATGATTCTCAATAACTTTTAAAAGAGTCATTCGTCGTCTGTGATCTATTCCTGCCGGAGCCTGTCATGTCCGATCTCACCACGCGTTTTGTCGTTACCGGCCACGCCGGTACCTGTGCCACCGACACTGAGGCATGCCAGAACTGCGCGCTGGCTGCCTTGACACATCATTTGTCGCAGCGCCCACAAGCCCGGCTGGGCTTTACCGATCTCGAAGAAGACGAGGCGCTGCTGATCTGGCTATGCCGGCGCTGGTACGACGGCTGTGCACGGCGTCAGGAGATAGAAGCGGAAATCGCTCGTGATATGGCACACGACGCCTATGCGGCGGTACTGCTCTACCTGTTCGCCCTGTTGGCCGCGCTTGAGCAGCCCGATCAACATGTGGATCCGGGCTGGCCTTTGCTCGGTGCGCAGGAGATGCAACTGCTCAATCTTCTTGGCGCGGCGGAGGCCCCGACGGATGTGGCCGAACTGCCGGCCTGCCACGGGGCACTGGCCGCGGCCGGTATTCGGATTCGGCCCAGCCGGAAGATCTTCGCTTCGGGTCGTGATGCGCTCAACGCCCGTATCGACTCGGCGCATCCGCTTGGGCTTCGCGCGCTATAAGACGTTCGGGGGCCAATCTGCTAGCCTTTTCGCCCAGTTGATTTGCGATACCGCAGCGCCGCCGCGGAAACGGTCTATGCAGAAATCTCTTTTACTGGTGGCCCATGGCAGCCGCCGGGCCGAGTCCAACGATGAGGTCCGTCGTTTGACCGACCGAGTACGCGACACCTCGGCGAGCCGGTTCGCGGAAATCGAGTGTGCGTTCCTGGAGCTTTCCCCGCCCACTATTCCGGAAGGGCTGGAGCGGCTGATTGCCGGTGGCGCTACCGAAATCACCGTATTGCCTTATTTCCTAGCGGCCGGTCGCCACGTGGCCGAGGATATTCCCGAAGAGGTGGCCGTTACCCAGCAGGCCCACCCGGACGTGTATATCGAGATCGCGCCTTATCTCGGCACTTCGGAAGCCATGCCGCAGCTGCTGCTGGACATGCTCACCGATAGCGCCGTCGCCGCCTCGTAGGGCTTAACGTGTCTGTCTCGTCATCCAGCTCGCAGCCGGTTGCCGGCTTCAATCCGATCCGCGCGGCCGTCATCGTGGCCGTGATGGTAGCGCTCGCCTCGCTGACCGGCTCGATCGCCCGGCCCGGGGCCTGGTATCACGCTCTAAACCATCCGGTTGGCACGCCGCCGGATCTGCTGTTTCCTATCGCTTGGACACTGCTCTATATCGGCATGGCGATCGCGGCCTGGCGCGTCTGGCGGGTGCAGGGCTTCGGCCGCGGCATGACCATTTTCATCCTGCAGCTGGCCTTGAATGCGTTGTGGATGCCCGTGGCTTTTGGCGCACAGTGGCTGGCAGGCGCCCTGATCGTCGTCGCGACGCTCTGGGTGGCCGTTGCCGCCATGACGGTCATCTTTTATCGGGCCGATCGGATCGCCGGGCTGCTGGCCCTGCCGTATCTGGCCTGGGTCAGCTATGCCAGCTATCTGACCGCCGGGCTGGTCTGGCTCAACTGATCGCCTGGTCGATGAACAACATCCGCTCGATGCAGCCGACGGATCGCCAAGCCGATACCCGATGAGCAAAAAACGCGACTACATCACGCGCGAGGGCTGGCAACGCCTGGCCGATGAGCTGGACTATCTCTGGCGGGACAAACGCCCGCACGTAGTGCGTTGTCTGGCCGATGCCGCCGCCGAGGGCGATCGCTCGGAGAACGCTGAATATATCTATCGCAAGAAAGAGCTGCGCGAGATCGACCGGCGGGTGCGTTATCTGGGCAAGCGGGTCGACGAACTCACGGCGGTTGCACCGCGCACTGATGCGCCGAACACGATCTTCTTCGGGGCGTGGGTGGACGTGATCGACGACACGGATGCCCGGCATCGCTATCGGATCGTCGGCGCCGACGAAACCGACGGCCCCACCGGCGCTATCAGCCTGCACTCGCCGGTGGCCCGGGCGCTGCTGGGCCGCTCGGTCGGCGACGTCGTTCTCGTCGAGCTCCCGGCCGGCCAGCGTGAGCTGGAAGTCGAGGCGATCACCTACTAGGGCCCGTCTACACGTCCCGCATGCGAAGTGTTAACGGGCCCTAAGCGGGGTCGTGATTCTCGTGTAGCATACAGCCGCTCATGCACGGCGCATCCTCCAACCCAGACCCGATAGCCGACGATAATCGGCCGGTGCTACGCGACAGCGCGTATCGCAAGCTCTTGGCGAGCCGGCTTTGTGCCGCGCTTGCGGTACAGATCCAGTCGGTCATTGTGGGCTGGCAGCTCTACGACCTGACCCACAGCGCGCTGACGCTGGGCTGGGTGGGCCTGGCACAATTCCTGCCGATGGCTGCGCTGGTGCTGCCGGCCGGGGACGCCGCAGATCGTCTGCCGCGACGCTGGCTGCTGATCGCCAGTTTCGTGACGATGGCCGTGGCTTCTGCCGGTTTTCTGCTACTGACCCTGTCCGCTACAGGGTCGCCGGTCGGCTTTTATGCCGTCTTGGTACTGTTCGGCGTGGCGCGTGCGTTTTCCGGGCCCAGCTACACGGCGCTGCTGCCGCAGATCGTGGGCGAAGCCCGCCTGCCCAAGGCGATTGCACTCAACTCGTCGGTCTTTCAGGTGGCGGTGATCGGGGGGCCGGCGCTGGGCGGCGCGGTCTATCTGGCCGGCCCTGCCGTGGCCTATGGGCTGTGCGCGCTGCTTTTCGCCGGCTCGGCCGCGGCCGTCGCGAGCATCCGCCGAGCGTTGCCGGCCCGCGCGGACACCTCAAAGCTGCCCGCGCTACAGCGCTTTGCCGCGGGGATTGTCTATATCCGACAGCGGCCGATCATCCTGGGCGCGATCTCGCTGGATCTGTTTGCGGTGCTTCTGGGCGGCGCCACGGCGCTGTTGCCGGTGTACGCGCATTCGATTCTGCACGTCGGCCCGTTGGGCCTGGGCGCCTTGCGCAGCGCGGTGGCCATCGGGGCGTTCACCATGGGCCTGTACCTGGCCCGGATCTCCCTGACACGTCGCGCCGGTCACGTCATGTTCGCGGCCGTGGCCGTGTTTGGCCTGGCCACCATCGTGTTCGGTTTGTCGACCAACATCGTGCTGTCGTTCACGGCATTGGCGATCATGGGTGCTGCCGACATGATTAGCGTCTATGTACGCTCGTCGCTGATCCAGCTGGCCACGCCGGATGCTATGCGAGGCCGGGTTAACGCCGTGAACATGCTGTTCATCGGCGCTTCGAACGAGCTGGGCGAATTTGAATCCGGCGTCACCGCGGCCCTGGTCGGCGTGGTGCCTGCGGTGCTCTTGGGCGGCATCGGCACGCTGGGCGTGGTCGGCCTGTGGATGTGGCTCTTTCCGGCCCTGCGCCGCGTGGACGCGCTCGATGCGGTGCGCGCCGAGCCGCCTCGAAGCTAGGGCGTGTCGTCATGAGATATGACGTCGCATTGCCCGCGCCGGGCG
>DCKU01000130.1:11604-30536 GCA_002320455.1 Salinisphaera sp. UBA1666 | reverse complement strand
TATGAAACATCAACAGGCCCTAGCGCGAGCCGGAACCGCTCAAGACATCGGTCAACCAGCGGCCAAACAGTGTCTGCGTGGCCAGATAGGCCACGTAGGCGCCGAGCGCGCCGCGCTGGCTGGCCTGGATGGCGACAGCCCGTGTGATGGCCACCAGACACGCCAGACTGGCCGCGATCAGCACGCCTATCCAGGCCCAGATCGACTCGACGGGTAGCGCCAGGGATATCGCAGCCAGCGTACCCAGCCAGGGCACCCAGAACAAAGGCTTTGTAATCGTATCGGCCGCGATCAGCACATAACCCGCCCAAGCGGGCAGACGCTGGCTGCGGCGACGATTGTCATCGTGATCAGTCATGCCAAAAGCCCGGGGCCACGAAGCGTATATCTGGCCTTACGATGCTGACGCGCGCGAGGTTTCACAAGGCCTCGGGCGGGCCGAACGGCTGCGATACGGCGATCGGCAGCGTGGGCGTCAATGCCAGCGGCGGCAACAGCGTTGCCTGATAGGCGTGATACAGATCGGCCTTGAGATGGCCCTCGTCCGGGTGCGGGGTGCCCTCGGCGGTGAGTTCTTGATGCCAACTGCCGTTCGCGGGGTCGATGTGCACGTCGCGCACGTGATCCCAGATCCGCCGATACCAGCCTTCATAAGCCGCCTCGCCGGTGCGCGTGGCAAGCGCGGCAGCGGCGGCCAGTGCTTCGGCCTGTACCCAGTGCCGGCGGCGCGTGGCACACGGCTCTCCCTGCCAGTTCACGGTATAGACCATGCCCGGCGCGTGATCACTCTGCCAACCGACCGATACCGCGCGGTCGAATAGTGCCTTGGCCTCGTAGAACAGCCAGTTTGGCGCCTCGCGCTCGGCGGCGTTCAGCCCGGCCTCCAGGTTGAGCAACAGGCGCGCCCATTCGCAGCCGTGGCCGGGTGTGGCGCCAAACGGATAAAAACCGTCGTCGATGGCATCCGCGTTGCACTCGCGCCATTCGCGCCAGTCGCCGTAGAAGTGCTCGACGACCAGATAATCGTTCTCGGCGGCGTGGCGATGGATAATGCGCTCGGCGATGGCCAGCGCTCGGTCATACCACGTGGGATCAGCCAGTACGTCGGCCAGCTCCAGACAGAGCTCCACGGCGTGCATGTTGCTGTTGGCACCGCGGTAGTCGGCACGGGTGATCCAGGCGCGGTCGTAGGATTCGCAGTAGGTCTGGGTTTCTGCCGACCAGAAATGCTGATCGAGCACGGCCAGCACGGCGGCCAGCAGATTGTGCGCGCCGGGCAGGCCGGCGCGGGTGGCCGTCGCAGCGGCCAGCGCCACAAAGATCTGGATATAACACTGCTTGGAATCATCGCGCCCCAGCCCCGGCGCCTGTTGATACCAGCCGCCGTATTCATCGTCGCGCAGTAGTCCGTCGAGTGCGGCAATACCGTGTGCGGCCATCGAGGCTGCGCCCGGTACGCCGGCCATGGCCGCCAGGCTATAACAGTGGGTATGCCGTGCGGTGATCAGCGTGTCGGCGACCGGCTCATCGGCCAGCCGGCCGTGGGTGTCCAGGGCCGCAAAACCGCCTTCAGGCACACGTGATGCCCGGTAGAAAGCCAGCAGCCGCAGGCCTTCCTGATCCAGCCAGAGCCGGTGAACGGGCTGGTCGATCCAGCGCGCGCCGGGGGCCGGGTCAAGCTGTTCCAGAGGGTCGATAACGGACACGCAAACTCCTTTAAAACCGCGAAAAAGCGCTGTGACGCAAAATTCTGCGACGCGATCTGCTAACAATAATACCGCCGCTCACCGGTAGGGGCCGCGCTCATGAGCCCGGCATCGTGGCGTGCCGGGCGCCGCCCGCGGGGCGATCGGCACTCAAGGTCTTTGCGATACCCGCGGCGTCGGCTTACCGGATGCGCTCGGCGACATCGGCGATCGCCCGCTCAAGCCGGGCCATACCTTCGACGATATCGGCCTCGGGAATGATCAGGCTGGGCGCAAATCGCAAGACGCCCGGCCCGGCGACCAGCAGCATCACGCCTTCATCGATGCCGGCCGCCAGCACGTCGCGGCCCGCATCGCCAAAGCGGTCGTTGAAGGCCGCCCCCATAAGCAGGCCCAGCCCGCGTATGTCGGCGAAGCAGTCGTAGCGGGCGTTGATGGCCTCCAGATGCTCGCGAAACAGCGCATGCCGCTGGGCTACGCCGTCCAAAACCTCGGGCGTGTTGATTGTGTCCACGGCAGCCCGGCCCACGGCGCAGGCCAACGGGTTGCCGCCGTAGGTCGAGCCGTGGGTGCCCACCACGAACACCTCGGCGACCTTGTCGGTGGTCAGCATCGCGCCGATGGGGAAGCCGCCGCCGAGCGCTTTCGCACTGGTCAGGATGTCCGGCGTCACGCCGTAGTGCATGTAGGCATAGAGATGCCCGGTCCGGCCCACGCCGCACTGCACCTCATCAAAGATCAGCAGCGCGTTATGGCGATCGGCCAGTGCACGCAGCCCTTCAAGAAATTCGGGTGTGCCCGGCGTGACGCCGCCTTCGCCCTGCATGGGCTCTACGATGATGGCGCAGGTGTGCTCGTCCACCAGCTCACGCGCCGAATCCAGATCGTTGTAAGTGCCGTGCACGATGCCGCCGGGAATCGGCCCAAAGCCTTCGGTGTACTTCGGCTGGCCGCCGACCGATACCGTGAACCACGTCCGCCCGTGGAACGACTGGCGAAACGACACGATCTTGTCCTTGGCCGGGCCGTAATGATCGTGGCCATAGCGGCGTGCCAGCTTCAGCGCGGCCTCGTTGGCCTCACCGCCGGAGTTACAGAAAAACGCCTTGTCGGCAAACGTGGCCTCCACCAGCGTACGCGCCAGCCGCAGCGCCGGCTCGTTGGCATACACATTGGACAGATGCCAGAGCTGCTCGCCCTGGGTTTTCAGCGCGTCCACCAGCGCCGGATGGGCATGCCCCAGCGCATTGACCGCGATACCGCCAGCAAAATCCACGAACTCACGCCCATCCTGATCCCACAGCCGGCTGCCCTCGCCGCGCGCGGGGATCACCGCCTGCGGGTTGTAGTTGGGCAGCATGTAGGTGTTGAAGTCGTCGCGGGTGGGCGTCCAGTCCATGTCTTTCAATCCGGTCGGCAGCGTTTTTGCAAGCGCCTTATTGTGGCGCGCCGGGCGCCGCGGGTCACGACCCATCGGTAAACCCGGCGTGGGTGATACAGGTATTGGACGTTTAGATAAATGCGACAGCAGCGATCGGCTGGCAGGCTGCCGTCGACGCGCGGCAAGCGCCGGTTTGCCAAAGATTCCCCCAGCGGCTCGATTACAGGAGCGCCGATGTCGTATTCCACTACCGGAGAAAACCGAGCGCTACCCGCCTCGGCCTGGCTGGCCATCGGCGCGGCCGCGCTCGGCGGCATGCTCTATGGCTATGACATCGGCATCATCGCCGGGGCGCTGGTGTTTATGAAGCCGGCGCTGTCGCTGTCGGGCTCGGAAATGTCGTTGATCGTGGCCGCGGTGTTGGGCGGCGGCTCGCTGGCCACGCTCGTTGGCGGGCCGGCGGCGGATCGTTATGGGCGCAAGTCCACGCTGACGTTGGCCGGTCTGGTGTTCATCGTCGGCGTCGTCGTGACCATGCTGGCGACGGGATACGCCGGGGCGCTGATCGGCCGGCTGATCCAGGGCATCGGCGTGGGGCTGGTGACCATCGTGGTGCCGTTGTATATGGTTGAAGTCATGCCGCCGGCGGTGCGCGGGCGTAGCGTGACGCTGTTCCAGCTGTGTCTGACCTTCGGCATTTTGGCCGGTTATCTGGTGGGCTATGCCTTCAACGCGAGCGGCGATTGGCGCGCCATGTTTGCCACGGCACTGGTGCCGGCCGTGGCGTTTGTGGCGCTAGGCCTGGTGTTGCCGAAGTCGCCGCGCTGGCTGTTCAAGCAGGGCCGGACGGATGAAGCGCGTGCGGTGCTGGGGCGTACCCACAGCGCGGCCGAGGCCGAAACCACTTACGCCGAGCTTGCGGCGCAGACCGATGATGACGCCGCCGCCGGGCGCTGGTCGCTCCTGCTGGCGCCGGGCTATCGCAAGGCGTTCTTCCTGGCGCTGGCCATCGGCCTGCTGAATCAGCTCACTGGGATCAACACGCTGCTGCAGTTCAACACGCTCATCCTCGATCAATCGGGGCTTGGCTCGGGGGCGGCGGCCGTCCTGGGTAGTGTCACGGTGGGCTTGACCAACTTTGTGGTGACGATCATCGGGCTTATGTTGATTGATCGGGTGGGTCGTCGTCCGTTGTTGATCGTGGGGACCGCCGGCGCGACCCTGGCGCTGGCCTTCATGGCGATCATTCATGTGACGACGGCGGCCTCGTCGTTTCAAGGCTATGCCACGCTGGCCGGGCTGATCGGCTTTGTGATCTTTTTTGCCATCGGGCCGGGGATCGTCGTGTGGCTGGCGATTTCCGAAGTGCTGCCGCTGGCTATCCGCGCCAAGGGCATGGCGGTGGCGTTGTTTGCCAACAGCTTGATGTCGGCAGCGTTGGCGGCGGTGTTCATGGATATCGTGGCGGCCGCCGGCTATGCCGGGGCTTTCGCGTTGCTGGCGATCGCGGTGTTCGTCTATATGCTGATCGCGATTTTCCCGTTGCCCGAAACCAAAGGCCGCAAGTTGGAAGAGATCGAGACGTATTTCCTGGGGCCGGCCCGTGGCCGCTGAGCCGGTCTTCATCGGTATCGACGGCGGGGCCAGCAAGACCCACGTGGTAGCGCTGGACGGTGTCGGCCGGCTGATCGGCGAGGCCCGCGGCCCGGCGGCGTCGCTAAACGGTGAGGCAGCGCCGGCCTGGGCGGCCATTCAGCAAAGTCTGGCCGCGATTCCGGCGCTGGATGATCTTGATATCGCGAACGCACACGTGGTGATTGGCATCGCCGGCACCGAGATCACGGCCACGTATCGTGACTTTGTGGCGGCCGCGCCGAGATATGCCTCGTTGCATGTCTGTTCCGATGCCCACGTGGCCTGTGCCGGCGCGCACGCGCTGGCCGATGGGGCGATTGTGTCGGTGGGCACCGGCGTGGTGGGGTTCTGTCGTTTTGACGGGCAGACCGCCCGAGCCGGCGGCTGGGGCTTTCCGCACGACGACCGCGGCTCCGGCGCGTGGCTGGGCATGGAGGCCGTGGCGCACGCGTTTGCGGCCGGCGACGGCCGATGCCGGCCGGATGACCTGTCCAGGGCCGTGATGACGGATTTCGAAGCCGACGCGGCCGCGCTCTCGGCCTGGGCCTGTCATGCCACCTCCGGGGATTTCGCGCGCTATGCCCGCGTGGTGGTCGCCGAGGCCGGTAACAAGACGGCGGATGCGCTGCTCGATACGGCCGCCGGCCACGTTGCCGCCGTGGCCCGTGCGCTGGTCGGCCAGCGGGCGGATCTGGCCCTTGCCCTGATGGGCGGGTTGGCCGGTGTCATCGCCCCGCGCCTGCCGGCCGATCTGCGCGCGCGGCTGACCGCTTGCACACACAGCGCGGCTTTTGGGGCAGCGCTCATGGCTCGGGCGGCCCATGGGTTATCCGATGGGTTATCCGAGGAGGCCGCTGGATGAGTGAATCGACACGGATGCGGGCCGAGCTTTCGGAAACGCCGGAGCGCCTGGCCGATCAATGGGCCGCCAATACCGACCGGCTCGACGCGTTGGTCGCTGATTTGGCCGGATACGACAGTGCGCCCTGGTGGACGACGGCTCGCGGCAGCTCTGCCCACGCCGCGGCGTTTATGGCGGCGATAGCCGGGCGCTTCGCGAATCGTGTGGTCGGCGAGATGACCCCCAGCCTGTTCACGGTCTATGGCCGCACGCCGAATCTGGCCGGGCAGGTGCTGATCGCCATCTCGCAGTCCGGCGCCGGCGAGGATATCAATGCCGTGGTGGCCGCGGCCCGCAAGCGCGGCGCGCTCACGGTGGGCGTGACCAACGACACGGCCTCGCCGCTGGCCGCGGGTGCGGCCCACACGCTGGATTTGGCCATGGGGCCGGAAAAAGCCGTAGCCGCCACCAAGACTTATCTCGGCACACTGGCCCTGACGGCCCGGCTGGTGGCCGGCGTGGCCGGTGATGCCGGGTTGCACGCGGCACTCGAAGCTTTGCCGGCCACGCTGGCCGCGCGTCGTGACGCGGTTCCGCCGCTGCCCGCGGATGCGCTCGCGGCTTTTAAGACGGCCGGTTTTGTCCTCGGGCGCGGCGTGGGCCTGGGGGTCGCCCGCGAGATCGCGCTCAAGTTCAAGGAAGTCTGTGTTACCCCGGCCGAGTCGTTCTCCACGGCCGAATTCATCCATGGCCCGCTCACGCTTGTGGGCCCCGGCACGCCCGTGCTCATTGTGTGTCTGGACGACGCAACACGGGTCGGCGTGATCGAGACGGCTGAGCGTCTGGCCGGCCTCGGCGCGGCCGTCACCCTCATCGGGCCGGATCTGCCCGATACCGCGGGCGGGCCGGGCTGTCGGGTTGTCAGCCGGCAGGCCACCGGGCACGTCGTCACCGATGCCGTGGCACTTGCCTTCGACGTCTACGGTGCACTGGAGGCCCGCGCCGTGGCGTTGGGCTATGACCCGGACCGGCCGCCGAACGTACAGAAAGTGACGAGTACCTACTGATGCCGGCGGCGAGTGATCAAGCCACGCGTTGGCAGCTGCGCGGTGCCACGATCTACACGCCGGACGGTGAGACCGACACGCTGGCCATCGACGGCACGCAGATCGCCGGCGAGCCGGACGATGATTGGCCGACGCTGGAGCTGCCGGCCGATTGGCGCGTCATACCCGGTTTCATTGACGCGCATATCCACGGCGCGATGGGCGATGACGTGATGGACGCCGACCCGGCCGGCCTGGCGCGGATCGCGGCCTATCTGCCCGCCGAGGGCACAACGTCGTTTCTAGCCACCACCATGACCGGCGCCCCTGCGGCCATCGAGGCCGCGCTGCGTAATACGGCAGGCCACGAGTGCGCGCCGGGTGCGGCGGAAATGCTGGGCGTACATCTGGAAGGCCCGTTCGTGAACCCGGCCAAGGCCGGGGCCCAGCCGGCCCAGCACATCGCTGATCCTGATATCGCCGCTTTCGATGCCTGGCAGGCGGCCAGCGGTGATCAGATTCGTGTGGTCACGCTGGCCCCGGAACAGCCCGGCGGAGACGTTTTGATCGCCCACCTGGCCGAACACGGCGTGCGGGCCTCTATCGGCCATTCGGCCTGTAGCGCCGCCCAGGCCGAGGCCGCAATCGCTGCTGGCGCCAATCGCGGCACCCATCTGTTCAATGCCATGGACGGCCTGCATCACCGTACGCCGGGGGCCGCCGCCGCGCTGCTTACGAGCCCGGCCGCGCGCTCGGAAATCATCGCCGACGGCCTGCACGTTACCCCGGCCATGGTGAAACTGGCGCATCGCGCGGCCGGCGCGGATCGCCTCATGGCGATCACGGATGCCATGAGGGCCAAGGGGCTGGGCGACGGCGAATACGAACTCGGTGGGCAGCCGGTCACAGTAAAAGACAGCGAAGCCCGTCTGGCCGACGGCACGCTGGCCGGCAGCGTGCTCACCTTCGACACGGCCTTTCGCAACCTGCGAGCGTTCACCGATTGCACTATGCGCGAGGCGATCGCCATGACCAGCGGTACTGCGGCGGCCGATCTCGGCGTGGCCGATCGCAAGGGCCAGCTTGCGCCGGGTTTCGATGCGGATATCTTGGTACTCGATGGCACGGGCCAGATCCGACTGACGATTGCACGAGGGGCCGTCGCCTACGACCCCGACGATCGCGCGAGCGCTATTTTTCCGGGGCGGCGCCGAGACGCGCGCCGCTGAGCCGCGACGGCGATATCACCGGTGATCCGGTGAGGGCGTGTCGGGCTTTCTAGTCGTAGGAACGACGCGCCGGCAGGCATTGGATGGCATCGGCAAACGCAGCCGGCGCTTCCTGCGGCGGATTATGGCCTACGCCTTCCAGCACACGATGCTCGAACGCGGTGCCGAAATACGGGGCAAGATCGGCCGTCTCGGATACCGCGAACAAGCCGCTGGCCGCGCCGTCGAGCACGACGGTGGGTACATCGATGACAGGCTGCTCGGCCAGCCGTGCTTCGATGGCGTCAAAGCGTGTATCCGCCGGCGCCAGGCCAAAGCGATGACGATAGGAATGAATCACTACGTCGACGAAATCCGGGTTATCAAAGGCTTGCGCGGTGTCGTTGAAGATGGCCGCATCGAAGCGCCAGGTGGGCGACCATTGCTGCCATAGCAGGTGGGCCAGCGCGCGGCGATGCGCGGCAAGGCCTGCCCGGCCACGCTCGGCGTGAAAATAATATTGATACCAGAGCCGTGCTTCCTGTTCCGGCGCGGCCGGTTGCTGAGCCGCCGGAATATTCTGGATGTTGTAACCACCGCAGGTGACCAGTCCACCCACACGCTCCGGCCAGAGGGCGGCGACGATACAGGCCGCGCGTCCACCCCAGTCGAAGCCGGCCACCACCGGGCAATCCAGTGCCAGCGCTTCAATAAGTGAAAGCAGATCATGAGCCAGCGCGGCCTGCTGGCCGGAGCGCATGATCGCGTTGTTTTTGAAACGGGTGGCACCGTAGCCGCGCAGATAGGGCATGACCACGCGCCAGCCCTCGGCTGCCAGCTGCTGGCCCGCGGCGGCCACGCCGTGCACGTCGTAGGGAAAGCCGTGCAGCAACACCGCCGGCGGGCCATCTGCCGGGCCCTGGATATGACAGCCGATGAGCAAATCGGTGGTGTCGACATGAAACAGCGTATGAGCGGCCAGAACGGCGCGGGTCATGACAAGGGCACGGGGCTGAGAATCGAACGCTTGTATTATGACGCCGCGGCGCGTCGCGCGCCGCGTGGGCTGACCGGGGCGGCGGCCGGACGTTCGATGACGTAGAGTGCGCGCTGTGAGTTCAGGGGATGACGACGTGAACGACGCCCACACACCGACGACGCCTGCCCAGCCTGCGCTCGGCTCTGACGTCATGGCCGGCGCGCGGGCCATGTTTCCGTTGATGATCAGTGTGTTGCCCTTCGGGCTGATTGCCGGCGTAGTGACCGCCAGCCTGGGATATTCGCCCTGGATAGCGACTGCACTTTCGGTCTGTATCTTTGCCGGTACGTCACAGATCGCCGCGATTCAGTTGGTGGACGACGGCGCGCCGCTGGTCGTGATTCTGCTCACGGTGCTGTTCATCAATTTGCGTTTCATGATGTATAGCGCAGCGATTGCGCCGTACTTTCGCGGTGCCCGCCGCGTGGTGAAGGCGGCGGTGGCTTATTTCCTGACGGATCAAGCATTTATGATCGGCCTGGCGGGGTTTGAGGGACGTGCGACGCGTCGTCGCCGTGTGGCCTTTTATCTAGGTGCCGCGGGTTCGCTCTGGGCCGGCTGGCAGGTGGCCACTGTCGTAGGTGCCGTGGCAGGCGCCAGTATTCCGCCGGATTGGGGACTGAACTTTGCCGTGCCGCTGACCTTTATCGCTTTGCTGGTGCCGGCTATCACCGACCGGGCCAGTTTTGCTGCGGCAGTTACGGGCGGCGTGGTCGCCACCGCTGCCCACGCGCTGCCCTGGCATCTGGGGCTGATCGTGGGCGCGGTGAGTGGTATCGGAGCCGGTATGCTGACGGCTCGTCTGTTGGGCCAGCGTCAGTCAGCGTCATGAGTACGACGCTTGTCGCAACGCTTGCGATCGGCGGGCTGATCACCTTTGGTCTACGCTGGGGGTTGATCGCCCTGGTCGATGCCATCGAGCTGCCCGAGGCCCTAAAGGCCGCACTGCGCTTCGTCCCGGTGGCGGTATTTGCCGCGATCGTGGGGCCGATGGTCCTCGTCGTGGACGGCGAGATCGCTTTTCTGCCCGGCAATATTCGCCTGGCGGCCGCCCTGGTAGCAGTGGTCACGGCCTGGGCCACCCGAAACGTGCTCTATACGCTCATTGCCGGTATGGGCACGCTCTGGGGCCTCCAATTTCTATTGGCCTGAGTGGGTTCGCGGGGCCAGCAACGGCTCGTCGACGCGAAAGACCAGAATCTGGGTACGCTGGCTGTTGCTGAAGTTGTTGTCGGCGACGAGAACCAGCGTGGGATGGCCCGCCATGTCGGGCCCGCGGGTGATGCCTTCGATATTGTCGAGATCGATATCCAGCGTGGCCAGATCCAGAAGCAGGCGTTTTCTCATCGGCCGATAATTCGCGCCGATGAGCGTATCCAGGCCGCTGACGTCACTGGCCCCTTGAAGACTTGTTAAGTACAGCCGGATATCGTTACCCACGCCGGCGCTATACGAGCGCTCCAGTGCAATGAAGGTCTGGGGGCCGACCGCCAGCAGCTCGGAGAGGCCGTTGGTGGCAAAGCCGCCCGCTGGCTTGGGCGGCCCGGCCACGGGCTCGGTGATATAGACATACTGTCCGCTGGGCTTGCCCGTGGCGCCATCCAGCGTGAGCACCCGAACCGGGCTGCCGGTCGCAAGACTTGCCGCCGGGCTGTCCTGGACCAGCGCGTTTTCCGCGGCCGTGATCCACAGATCGCGATCGGTGGCGTGGGTCAGGCTCTCGAAGGCCAGATTGTCTCGAATACCGTGGTCGGTGCTGGGGGTAAAGATGGGCGGGATATCAAAGGCCGCTACCGGGTCGCCCTGCGGCGTCATGACTCGCACGAATGGGGCAAGACCGGATCGTGCATTGCCTTCGCTGGTCCAGTAGTACAGGCCGGGAAACGACGTGGCGCGGATACTTTCAGGATCAACCACGCCCGGCGCAAACGCTTTGCCGTCGGCGGCCTTGATGGTGTCTACCCCCACAAAGCGCACGTCGTCGTCATCAAGACGGCCATCGGCAAGATCCAGCGTCAGCGTATAGAAACGTACCGGACCTTCAGCGCCGCGGTTATCGCTGATAGCTACATAGCGATCCCGGGCCGGGTCATAGTCGATGCCCGACAAGCCGCCGATTTCGGTGCCCTTGAACATCGTGCCCGTGGGCACGTTGGCCATGCCGATGAGGTGAAGACTCGGCGGCGTGGCGCTGACCGTCTGGCTGAGGATCAGCAATAACAGGCCGGCGAGTCGTAGGCTGTGCGCCGAACGCAAGACGTGGCTCATCGTGTTGTGTTGCAAACAAATAACGTAGCCATGCTGCCCGCGGATCGATGACGTGCCCATGACCGTCGGCCGCACGGCAGAACGCCGCGCGGCCGACGAGTGCATCAGAGCATTAGGCTGCGGCCTGATTGGCTGTTGTGGCCTTGTCGCTCAGCGTCTTGTCGGCCTTGCGGGCGGTGTCCAGCGTATCAGCCAGTGCGCGCTTGTAGTCATCGTTATCCAGCGCACCGGCATAGGCGGCCAGCGTGCCGTATTAGGCAATCTTGTAGTGCTCGATGTGCTGGACCACGGCCGTGAGTGCCGCATCACGCAGCGCGCCTTTGGGATAGGCCTCGATCACAGCATCGGCTTCCCGGATCAGGGCATCGACGCCCAGATTGTCCAGTGAGGCCTCGTTTCCGGTGCCGTCCTTCAACACACCGTCTAGCCGATCGGCGTGTTGCGTGGCGTTATCGGCCAGGGTGCTCATTTCGCTGCCCAGCGCGTCATCGGAAAAAGCTTTGGCAAAGCGCGGATAGACATCAACGATACGACGCTCGCCGTCCACCATCTTGCGGGCGGCGGTGAAAAACAGATCGTTCAGGGTGGCTTGGCTCATTGCTGGTGATTTTTGTAACGCGTGTTGCGCTGTACGCTAACCGGAGGCCGGGCGATGCGACGAGCCGCACGCCGGTGACTGAGCAAAAACGCCGGGCACGAGGCCCGGCGTGTATGCGATACGCCGTTGCGGCGTCAGTGGGTAGCCGAGCTGTCGATGGTCTCGGTCGTCAGGTTGTCGTCCGCGGCAATCTCGGCCTCGGTGAAGCGCAGACGGCGCGGGTCCTTGGTTGAGTATCGAAGATCCTGATCAGAGAAATACGCCGAGCCCGCGTCGTCGGACTGGCTATAGCTGACCAGCCCGTAGGCTTCCGGACCGCTATCGGTAAACGCCAGTCCGAAGTGCCAGCTGGTACCGCGGGCAACCGACCAGCCTTCGCCCGAAGTGGCCGAGAGCTGGCCCGAGCGGGGCAGCGTGGCCGAGGGCGCCATCCGCACATAGCGCGTGCCTTCCTCGACCGGGCTGGTATCCGGCTCGGCGATATTAAAGCCGCCTTCGACGTTCTGGGCGCCGTGCCAGGATATACGCGAGCCGGCGAACTGGGCAGCAGCGCCCAGCTTGACGTCGGATAGCCCCGAATCGGTGAGGTTGTCCAGCATCGCCGGGCTCATTTAGGTGCGCCGACGCTGCCGAACAGCGGCGAGTAGTCGGTGAGCAAAGTGTCGGCGTTGGTGACATTGAAACCGTCGTAGGCGTTCTGGAAATAATCGCTGCGAACGAGCTCTGGCTCGCCGTCATAGGGCATATGGCCGTCGCAGTTGCCTTCGACCAATCATCTCAATATGTGCCGCCATCCAAGGCATATCGCCTTAGCCGAAGGCGGCCAAAGCGAGACTTGCCGCCAGGATATGCGGCACGCCGTTGGCGGTGGTGCGAATACGTGCCGCACAGTCGCCCTCGGAGACGGGTGGCGGTGTCGCCATCGACTCGTTTGCAACGCGGCTGGCTCAAGCGCTACGGGAGGCAGCACGATGAGCTGATCGAAGTCTTGGTGCTAGTTGAGGAAAGACGGCCCGTATTTCGAAAGACTGATTATCGAGCCGATGGGTGAGGCCATCCGAGCGCTGTCTTAGGCCGTCTCGTGGTCGCGTTCCTTGAAATTGCGCGCCATGCGACGAAACATGAAAGTAAAGCCCGGAAACATGGCCACGACGCGCCCGGAGCGGCTTTTGTACCAGCTGTTGCAGCCGCCGTCGTGCCAGACGGTTCGCGTCATTTCGTCGTGGACGTGTTCGGTGTAGCGGGCCTCGGCGCCGCCGGTGACTTCGATCTGTTGCACGTCGCGATCGTTTATTACGCGTTCGACGCACGCCATGATGTAGTCCATCTGAGCCTCGATCATGAAGATGGCCGAGGTATGGCCGATGCCGGTATTGGGCCCGGTGACGATGAACAGGTTGGGAAAGTCGGGAATGGTGGTGCCGAGATAGGCGCGAGGATAATCGGCCCAGAAATCAGCCAGCGTCTGTCCGTCGCGGCCGACGACGGGGTAGGAGATCATGCCGTCGGTGGCGTCGTAACCGGTCGACCAGACCAGCACGTCCAGGTCGATCGCATGGCCCTGTTTCGTCACGATACCGCTCGGCGTGACGTGGTCGATGCCATCGTCGCTGTCGTGCAGCGTGACGTTGTCGCGCATGAGCGCCGGATACAGCGTATTGGACAGGATGATGCGCTTGCAGCCGATCGTGAAATCCGGCGTGAGCTTGGCCCGCAGCGTGTCGTCGGGGACCTGTTTGGCCAGGTGTTTTTCGGCTTTCTTCTGGGCCACGAGGTTGAGCATGGCCCGCGAATACTTGAAGCCCACGATGCGGGACTCCAGCCCAAGGTAAAGCACGCCGCGCAGCAGCTTGTAGATCGGCGTAAAGCCCAGCAGCCAGCGCGTGAATGGGCCAAATTTACGATCTGGTCGCGGCATGACCCAGTGCGGCGTGCGCTGAAAGACGTGCAGATGGCCCACTTCGGGGGCGATGGCCGGGATGACCTGGGCCGCACTGGCACCGGAGCCGACGATCGCCACGCGCTTGTCGCGATGCTCGACGTCGTGGTGCCAGTCGTTGGTATGGAACTGGGCGCCGGTAAAGTGCTCGCGGCCGGGTGTATCAGGAATCTTGGGCGTGGACAGCGGGCCGGAGGAATTGATCAGCACCCGGGCGGTGATCGTCGGCCCGCCGGTGATCTCGATCTGCCACGTGGCGGTGTCCTCGTGCCAGACGACCTGCGCGACGTTGTGATTAACCCGGGTCTTCTCGCGCAGGCCGTATTTGTCGATGACGTGGTTGGTATATTCGGCCAGCTCGTCCTGCTCGGCGAACATCTGCGACCAGGGATAGGGCTCGAACGACAGCGAATACAGCGGCGACTGGACATCGACTGCGGCACCGGGATAGCTGTTCTGACACCAGGTGCCGCCCATGAAATCGCGGCGCTCGAGCATCAGAAAATCGTTGATGCCGCGCTTGATGAGATTCACCGCGGCCGACTGGCCGCCAAAACCGGTGCCGATGATGACCACCGGCCAGATCTTGTCGCTCGTCTGTTGGCTTGTCATGAGATCACCTCAAACAGGGTTAGGCCGATTTCATGCGCCGGGGCGCCATACCGCGACGCCGCATCAGCCAGCCCACCACCTTGATACAGGCGGTCGGCAGCAGGCGTGTGAGGATGTCCTGGGCCCGGCCGTCGCTGATCATGATTCGGGCGCGGTTCTTGCGCATGCCTTTCAGGATGATGGCGGCCGCTTCGTGGCGATCGGTGCCTTTCTGCAGCATGCGATGAAAGGCTTGGGTGGAGTCGTTGTGATAGTCCGCGTTCAAGGTGATATTCGTGGCCACGGCCCCCGGATGCACCGTATGCACCTGAACATGTTCAGCCCCGCGCAGCCGATGCTCGGCGCGCAAGGCATCGGTAAAGCCGCGCACGGCAAACTTGGTGGTGCAGTAGGGCACCAGAAACGGCAGGCCCAGAATGCCCTGGCTGCTGGACAAATTCACGATCGCCCCTTCGCGGGATTTCATGATGTGCGGGTGCGCCAGCAGGGTGGTGTGGACCACGCCCCAGTAGTTGATGCGCGTGATGCGCTCGAAATCCTCGATCGACAGCTCTTCAAAACCGCGATCCCCGAGCGCGATGCCGGCGTTGTTGATCAGGATATCAATGCCGCCGAAGCGGGCGACGACGTCGTCGATAAACGCCGAGACGGCCTCTCGGTCGCCGATATCCACTTCGGCGCCGTAGGCGGTGGCCCCAGCGGCCTCGATGGCCTGCGTGGTTTCATCGAGGCGGGCGATATCACAGAAAGCCACCGTGGCGCCGGCCTTGGCCAGAGCCACGCATAGCGCGTTACCGATGCCGTCGCCGCCGCCCCCGGTGACGACCGCGATCTTGTTCTTGAAGCTCTGCATGTGGCCCGATCCCAATCTGACAATGAGTCATGTCAGATTAGCCGAAATTCTATTTCTGCACAATTTTCTTTTCAGAAACGCTGGGCGCAAAAACGCCCGGTCGATGCCGGGCGTTTGGTCCTCCGGATAATCCGGGCGATACCCGTTACGACGAGGGCAACGGCCGGAATTCGCCGTTGGAGGGGGTGGCCCGGCTGACGATATAGATCGCCAGATAAGCCGCGACGACCCCGGGCATGATCTCGTACACCCCCGGCCCGCCTAGGAAACTCTTGTCCCAGCCCACCATGATCCAAGCGGCCACCGTGGCAGCGCCCGCGACCAGCCCGGCGACGGCCCCCGTGCCCGACATGCGCGACCAGACCAGCGACAGGATAATCAACGGCCCAAAGGCGGCCCCAAAGCCGGCCCAGGCGTGGCTGACCAGGCCCAGCACGTTCGAGCTGGGGTTGGACGCGATCAGTGCTGCGATCAGCCCAACCACAATCACGCTGATCCGCCCGACGGTCACGCTCTCACGCTCGCTGGCCTCGCGGCGCAGGAACAGGCGATAGAAATCCTCGGTCAGCGACGAAGAGGCCACGAGCAGCTGGCTTGAAACCGTGCTCATGATGGCCGCCAGAAGGGCAGCAAACAGAAAGCCGGTGACCAGCGGGTTGAACAACAGATCAGCCAGCACGATGAAGATTGTTTCCGGGTCACCGATGTTCATATCGTTTCGCACCGCATAGGCGCGTCCGAACACGCCCAGCGACACCGCGCCGATCAGCGAGATAGCCATCCAGGTCATGCCGATGTTGCGCGCCCGTGGCACCTCGGCCACCGAGCGAATCGCCATGAAGCGCACGATGATATGCGGCTGGCCGAAATAGCCCAGCCCCCAGGTCACCGCCGACAGCCAACCCACCAGGGTGAGGCCGTCGGTCCAGGACAAAAAGTTCGGGTCCACCTGGGCCAGCGTGGCCGAGGCCTGGCTATAGCCGCCGCCGCCGGCGCCGAACAGCACCACGGAAGGCATGATGATCAGCGCCAGCATCATGATCACGCCCTGACAGAAATCCGTCAGGCTTACGGCCATGAAACCGCCGACCACGGTATAAGCCAGCACCACGGCCAGCGTGCCCCAGACGCCCACCGCATAGTCGCTGACACCGGCCACGTTGACCGCGCCACTAAACGCGCTCTGTACCAGCTTGCCGCCGGCCACCAGGCCGGATGCGGTATAGACCGAAAAGAACACCACGATGATCACGGCAGAGACCACCCGTAGCGCCATCGCCCGGCTGGGAAAACGCTTGGACAGAAACTGCGGAATGGTCAGCGCGTTGTCGTAGCGCTCGGTCTGCTCGCGCAGGCGCGGGGCCACGATGATCCAGTTGAAAAGCGCGCCCACGAACAGCCCGATGCCGATCCAGGCCGAGGCCAGGCCAGAGGCATATAGCGCGCCGGGCAGGCCCAGCAGCAGCCAGCCGCTCATGTCCGAAGCCCCTGCCGACAGCGAGGCCACGGCCGGGCTCAAGCGGCGCCCGCCCAGCATGTACTGCTCGGACGAGCCGGTCGAGCGCGCCCAGGCATAGATGCCGATGCCGATCATCAGCGCGAAATAGAGACACAGACTGATCCAGACGCCTGTTGCCATGTTGTTCCCCTCCTGGCCTTTTGTGTGTGCTGACGATACCGCTCAGGCGTGGTATCGAAGGAGGCGTCCGAGGCCGTGCGGCGTCTCCGATGACGATCCTCGCGGATCGCGTGAGTCTTGTTTTAACCGTCAACCTACGCAGAAGGCGCGCGTTCGGCGGCCGGCTGCGCAGCGTCTCGTGGTGTATCTTTAATCGCGTGTGCGCTCCGGTTCGCTGTCGGCCGCGCGATTCAGGCGCTGCGGCTCGGGGGTCACGTAGACGTGTTCGCTGGGCTCGTCTTCTTCGAGTGACATCAGCGAGGCGTTGCCGCCGGCCGCCGTGGTATCCCGCGAGACACTGCGCTCGGTGGCAAAGCGGTACAGATAGTGCGGCCCGCCGGCCTTGGGCCCGGTGCCGGACAGGCCTTCGCCGCCGAAGGGATGCACGCCCACCACGGCACCGATGATATTGCGATTGACGTAGGCATTGCCCACCCGCAGGCGCTTCAACACCCGCTCCACCGTGGTGTCGATACGGCTGTGGATGCCAAACGTCAGGCCGTAGCCCAGGGCATTGATGTCGTCCACGACCTGGTCGATACCGCTGGCCGAGAATCGGATGATATGCACGATGGGCCCGAACTGCTCGTCGCCCAGCTGGTCGATCGAGTCCAGCTCGTAGATGCGCGGGGCGATATACGTGCCTGTCTCGTGGGTCTCGTCCAGTTTGCAGGTGTAGTGATTCTTGAAGTGTGCATCGGCATAGGCGGCGTATTCGGCCAGTTTGTCGCGGGCCGCCGTATCAATCACCGGCGTCACATCGGTGCCCAGCTGCCAGGGATCCCCGACCGATAGCTCGGCCATGGCGCCGCTCAGCATCTCGATCAGGTCATCGGCGATATCGGTCTGGACATACAGCACCCGCAACGCCGAGCAGCGCTG
The DNA here is from genome assembly GCA_002320455.1 of Salinisphaera sp. UBA1666. GTDB lineage: Bacteria > Pseudomonadota > Gammaproteobacteria > Nevskiales > Salinisphaeraceae > Salinisphaera. The sequence continues at coordinate 12,850 of DCKU01000130.1, read as the reverse complement.
GCCGGCACTTTGAAAGCCCGAGCGCACCACGTCGGCCACCACCTGCTCGATGAGCGCCGAGGAATCCACGATCATGGCGTTCTGGCCGCCGGTCTCGGCGATCAGCGGGATGATGGGCCCGTCGCGCTCGGCCAGGGTCCGGTTGATCTTCTTGGCTGTGGGCATGGAGCCGGTAAAGGCCACGCCTGCGATGCGCGGATCAGCCACCAGCGCAGCACCGATCTCGCCGGGCCCCGGCAGATAAGCCAGTACGTCACCGGGAAAGCCTGCCTCGTGCATCAGCTCGATGGCGGCCGCGCCCACCAGACAGGTCTGCTCCGCGGGCTTGGCGATGACGGCGTTGCCCGCGGCAAGAGCCGCAGCCACCTGGCCGGAGAAGATCGCCAACGGGAAGTTCCACGGACAGATGGCCACGAACACGCCGCGCCCGTAGAGCCCGTAGGTATTGCGCTCGCCGGTAGGACCGGGCAGCACCGTCTCGCCGGCGAACTCGTCCTCGACCTGTACCGCGTAGTAGCGACAGAAATCCACCGCCTCGCGCACCTCGGCGATGCCGTCGGCGATGTTCTTGCCGGCCTCGCGGGTACAACGCGCGATCAGCTCGCCCATATGCGCTTCCAGCAGGTCGGCGTAGCGGCGCAGACAGGCAGCGCGCTCGGCGGCCGGCGTGAACGACCACTCGTTGAAGGCCGCTGACGTGGTGGCCAGTGCCTGTTCTACGTCGTCGGCATCGGCATAGACCACCTGGCCCGCCACCTGATCGGTATGGGCGGGGTTTGGCACCACGCGGCCCTGGCCGTCGGCCAAGGCGCGGCGCGCGCGCTCGGGGTAATGCCCGCCGATGAGCGGAGCAGCCGCCCAGCGCCCCGTATCGGCCTCGGCCATGGTGGCGGCCAGCGACTCCAGATGACGCAAGTCCGACAGGTCCAGTCCTCGAGCGTTGGGGCGGCGCTCGCCGTAGAGATCGTGCGGCGCGGCAATGCGTGGATGCGCCATCGAGGCCTGGCCGCGTACAGTGCGAACCGGGTCGGCCACAATATCGGCGATCGGCTCGTTCTCGTCCACCAGGCGATTGACGAACGAGCTGTTGGCGCCGTTTTCCAGTAGTCGGCGTACCAGATAGGCCAGCAGGTCCTCATGCGCGCCCACCGGGGCATAGATGCGACAGCGCGGGCGCGGCCGGCCCTGGGCGTCGTTCTTTTCGACGATCTCGGTATACAGGTCCTCGCCCATGCCGTGCAGGCGC
>DCKU01000130.1:11014-11290 GCA_002320455.1 Salinisphaera sp. UBA1666 | reverse complement strand
TGCAGGCGCTGGAACTCGAAGTCGCGGCGGTCGCCGGTCAGGTGGCGGATATACGCCAGGGTATGAGCGTTGTGGGTGGCAAACTGGCCATAGAAGACATCGGCGTGGGCGAGGATGCGCCGCGCGCAGGCCATGTAGGACACATCGGTATTGGCCTTGCGGGTGAATACCGGATAACCGGCCAGGCCGGCCTCCTGGGCGCGCTTGATTTCGGTGTCCCAGTAGGCGCCTTTCACCAGCCGGATCATGATGCGCCGGCCGTGGCGCCGCCCGACG
>DCKU01000130.1:0-10700 GCA_002320455.1 Salinisphaera sp. UBA1666 | reverse complement strand
CCGCCCGACGGCCGCCAGCCAGTCGATGGTATCCAGCGCACGTTTTTGATACGCCTGCAGCGCCAGGCCTAGGCCCTGCCAGTTGCCCAGCATGGCATCGCCCGAGGCCATCTCGAACAGCTCCAGCGACAGATCCAGGCGGTCGGCTTCTTCAGCGTCAACGGTCAGGTTGATGTCGTATTTCGCGGCCAAGCGCGTGAGCTGCTGCAGACGCGGAAACAGCTCGGCGATCACGCGCTCGCGGTGGCCCAGCTCATAGCGGGCGTGCAGCGCCGAAAGCTTGACCGATACGCCGGGCGCGTCTTCGGGCCCGCGATCACGGCTTTCTTCGCCGCAGGCCACGATAGCGTTGTGATAGTCGTCGAAATAACGCTGGGCGTCGGCATCGGTGCGCGCGGCTTCGCCCAGCATGTCGTAGGAATAAGAATAGCCGCGTTTCTCCAGGGCTCTGGCGTTCTTGATGGCCTCGTGGATGGTCCGGCCCATCACGAACTGGTGGCCCATCAGGCGCATGGCCCGGCGCACGGCCTGGCGGATGAACGGCTCGCCGGAGCGGCGGACCAGGCGTTGCAGCGTGGATTTGAAGTTGCGCTGGGGCAGGTCATCGCGACGCAGCATGCGCCCGGTGACCATCAGGCCCCAGGTGGAGGCGTTGACGAACCAGGACTTGGATTCGCCCAGATGGCTCTCCCAGTTGGAGCCGCCGATCTTGTCTTCGATCAGCTTGTCCACGGTTTCGGAATCCGGGATGCGTAGCAGCGCCTCGGCCAGACACATGAGCACCACGCCTTCGGCGCTGGAGAGCTCATACTCGGCCATGAAGGCATCGATGCCGCCGCCTTCGCTGGCCTTGTCGCGTACCACGCTGACCAGGTCGGCCGCGCGTTTTTCAATGTCGCGGGCGATACCGTCGTCCAGGGCGGCCACGTCGAGCAGGCGGGCGACATGCTCGGCCTCGTCGATGCGATAGGTCGTCAAGACATCCTGGTAATCGGGGTCGTGGTAGAGAGAAGGGGCCGACCATTGCATCGTTTTGACTCCGATAAGACGAGAACTGGGGCCGAGGGCGGCTCGGCAGGCGTGACGAATAAGAGCGCCACGCGGCTTATGGCCGAGCCTAAGACGGTTTCTGATTGGCGGTGTTGTTTCAGTTTTCTTAAACTTTGTTTCTGTCTACACGGTGGTTGGCAAGTTGATTGGACGACCTTTCGGTCGTGAAACGCGTGAGTGGGGCTTACTATGAGCCAGACACTGGCTCGCCTGAACCCGATTCGGCGCGGCTCGGGCGAACATACCCATGGTTTCGTGCAGCTGTTGTTCGGGCTGTCGGGCAGCGTGCACTGTGCGCTGGCGGATACGGCCTTTGACGTGGGCGCCGGTGAGATCGGTGTGGTGCCGCGCGATGCGCTGCATTACTACGCCGGCGCCAGTGACGACAGCCGTCTGCTGGTCGTCGACGTCGATCTGGGCGACGAGATGATGGGCGCGCTGGCACGCCTGGCGCCGGATACCGATCTAGAAAGCGTTTTCGTAACGCCCACCACGCGGGCAGCGCCCGGCGAATTCACCGGGCTGATCGGCACAGCCAGCCGCCAGCTCGCCCGGCACGGCGCGGCCGGCTCGCTCCTGGCCCGGCAATGGGCCACGTTGTTCGCGGTACAGACCGCCGCGCTGCTGGCTGAACCGACGTCTCGCGTCGACGATCGCACCGAGCGTTTGCAGGCCCTGATCGACGCCCGGCTGGCCGCTCCGCCGGACAACGCCGATATCCAGCGTCATCTGGCCATGAGCGGCTCGGCGCTCAACCAGTGGTGTCATCTGGTCTATGGCATGAGCCCGCAACAGATCGTGCTGCGCCGACGCCTGGCCTGGGCGCGCCAATGGCTGACTGAGACCGCGCGGCCCATCGGCCAGATCGCGCATGACGCCGGCTTTGCGGATGCGCCCACGTTCACCCGGGCGTTCCGGCGGATCTATGTCACCACGCCCGCTGCGGCGCGCCGCCGGGCTATGCAGAGTGTGCCCGCCACACCGCCCAGAGCAGTGCCGCCCAGCCGATAATCAGACACAGGCCGCCAATGGGCGTTACAGCGCCCAGCACGCGGATGCCGCTGCCCGCCAGCAGATAAAGACTGCCCGAGAATATCGCCGTGCCGGCGATGAAGCTCCAGGCGGCCACGCTCATCGCGGTGCCGGTCACGCCCTGGCGCATGAGCACGCCCACGGCCAGCAGCGCCAGGGCGTGATAAAACTGATACTGCTCGGCGGTGTGCCAGACAGCCAGCATATCGGCCGAGATGCGCGCGCGTACGGCATGCGCGCCAAACGCGCCCAGACAGACCGCCAGGCCGCCGTAAAGTGCGGCAAAAACGAGCGTAATACGAATCACGGGGCCACCTCGCTGGCATCAAGGAACAGGGTGCCGGCCGCCACGGTGACCGCGGGCCCGCCGACGTGGACGCGTTCACCGGCCAGATCACAGGAAAGCCGGCCGCCGCGGGCCGAGATCTGGTGCCCCACGAGCCGCTCACGCCCCAGCCGCGTGCCCCAGTATGGCGCCAGCGTGCAGTGCGCCGAGCCGGTGACCGGGTCTTCGTTGATGCCGTGGGCGGGGGCGAAATAGCGCGAGACGAAGTCGACGGTCTCATCGGTCTCGTCGGCCGGGGCGGTGACGATCACCCCGCGATTGGTCCCGGTTAGCGCCCTGGCCAGGGCAGCGAAGTCGGGCGACAGACCGGCCACAGTGTCGCGCGAGCCGAAAACGGCCACGTAGTTGCTGGCAACATGCCACTCATCGGGGGAGCCGCCTAATGCGTCGGCCACCGCGTCCATCGTCTCGTGGCAGGCCGTGGGCGGATCGGCCGGCAGGTTCAGCCAGAGGGTCTCTCCTTCGCGGCTGACATGCAGCGGGCCCGCCTTCTCAGTAGTAAACGTGAGTGGGTCAGAGAAATCCGTGCGCTCGGTCAGTAACACGTGCGCGGTGGCCAGGGTGGCGTGGCCACAGAGCTCAACCTCGCAGGTGGGCGTGAACCAGCGCAGATGCCCGCCGGCGGCCGAGTCGGGCACCACGAAAGCGGTCTCGGCCAGGTTGTGTTCGGCGGCGATGGCCTGCAGGTGCGCATCGGCCAGCCAGTCGTCCAGAACATAAACAGCCGCGGGATTTCCGGCGAAGGCGATCTCGGTAAACGCATCGACCTGATGATAGGCCAGGCGGGCGGTGGGTGATTCTGTCATGGGCGCGTCATGTAGGCTTGATAAGTCGGAGGTTTGCGTGTGCTGATAAGGATCCAAGTCTGGCATGACTGAGTCGACCGACCTACCGGACTCGAGCGCGTTCGACGCGCCCGAGCTGTTCATCAACCGCGAGCTGTCGTTGCTGGAGTTCAACGACCGCGTGCTCGAACAGGCTATCGATGCCGGCGTGCCGCTGCTCGAGCGGCTTAAATTCCTGTGTATCTCGTCGACCAATCTCGACGAGTTCTTCGAGGTCCGGGTGGCCGGGCTCAAGCAGAAAGCCGAGCTGTCGAATCCGCCTACCGATGCCGATTCGCGCTCGCCGCGCGAACTGCTGCGCGCGATATCGGCGCGCACCCATACGCTGGTCGACAAGCAGTATCAGACGCTCAACAACGCGCTAATCCCGGCGCTGGAGGCCGAGAACATCCGGTTTCTGCGCCGCGCCGAGTGGAAGCCCGACCAGCGCGCCTGGCTGGGGCGCTATTTCGAAGAAGAACTGCTGCCGGTCATCAGTCCCATCGGGCTGGATCCGGCCCACCCGTTTCCGCGCATTCTGAACAAGTCGCTGAACTTCATCGTGGATCTGGATGGGACCGATGCCTTCGGGCGCAAGATCGCGCATGCCGTGGTCCAGGCGCCGCGGGCGTTGCCGCGGGTGATTCAGCTGCCCCCGGGCGAGACCGACAGCGGGCCCTACGATTTCGTGTTTCTGTCCTCGGTCATCCACGAGCACGTGGGGGATCTGTTTCCCAGCATGAACGCACGCGGCTGCTATCAGTTCCGCGTGACGCGCAACTCCGATCTCTACGTGGACGAAGAAGAGGTCGATGATCTGCTGCGCGCGGTCGAGGGCGAGCTGCCGGGCCGGCGCTATGGTGACTGCGTGCGTCTGGAAGTCGCCCATAACTGTCCGGAAGCGCTGTCCGATTATCTGCTGGGTCGGTTCCTGCTCTCCCGCGATGATCTGTATCAGGTCAACGGCCCGGTCAACGTGAATCGCCTGATGTCGGTGCTGGACGCCGTGGACCGCCCGGATCTGAAATACCCGGCGTTCTCACCGCGCTTGCCGCAGATGATGAGCCCGTCCGGCGATATCTTTGCCGCCATCCGCAGCGAGGATGTACTGCTGCATCATCCGTTCGACTCGTTTCTGCCGGTCATCGAGTTCGTCAGGCGCGCCGGTGAAGACCCGAGCGTGCTGGCCATCAAGCAAACGTTGTATCGCACCGGCCCGGACTCGGCCGTGGTGGATGCCCTGGTGGGGGCGGCCAAGGCCGGCAAGGAAGTCACCGTGGTGGTCGAGCTGCGGGCACGCTTTGACGAGGCCGACAACATCGAGCTGGCCAACCGCCTGCAGGCCGCGGGTGCGCATATCGTCTATGGCGTGGTGGGCTACAAGACCCACGCCAAGATGACGCTAATCGTGCGCCGCGAGACCGACGGCCTGGTCAACTACGTGCATCTGGGCACTGGCAACTACCACCCCAAGACCGCGCGGCTGTATACCGACTACGGGTTGTTTTCCTGCGATGCGGCCCTGGGCAACGATGTTCACGAGATGTTCTTGCAGCTGACCAGTCTGGGCAAGGTCACCGGCATGGAGCGCATCATCGACGCGCCGTTTCGCCTGCACGAGGCCATTCTGGCCAAGATCGCGCGGGAGGCGCGACATGCCGCAGCGGGCAAGCCGGCGCGGATCGTGGCCAAGATGAATTCGCTGGTCGAGCCACAGGCTATTCGCGCGCTTTATGCGGCGTCTTGCGCCGGCGTAGAAATCGATCTGATCGTGCGCGGGATCTGTTGTCTGCGACCCGGGGTAGCCGGTGTGTCAGACAACATTCGCGTGCGCTCTATCGTGGGCCGCTTCCTGGAGCACACCCGCGTTTTTCATTTTGAAAACGCCGGCGAGCCCGAGTTGTATCTGGCCAGCGCGGATTGGATGGATCGGAATTTCTTTCGGCGCGTGGAGACCTGTTTCCCGCTAGAACACGGTGCGTTGTATGATCGGGTCGAGCGCGAGCTGTCGCTGTATCTGGCCGATAACAGCAACGCCTGGCTGCTGGGCACCGACGGCACCTATACGCCGGCCGTGCCCGATGCCGGTGAGGCCGAGCTGGCCGTGCAGCGGCGCTTGATGGAGGGGCCGGGGTGATCGCAAGGCGCATGGCCGCATGACCGGTCATCGCGCACGGCGATCCAAACCACGCGCGATCGAGAGATCAAGATCGCGGTATTCCAGCGGCCGGCACGTCGTCGATATGACCGAAAGACGTGCTGATGTGCCGCCCAACGAGAACGAAACGCCTATGAAATTCTGGAAGCGGGCCACTGCGATTGTCTTTGTGATGCTGGTGGGCGGTCTGTCGACGGCTCAGGCCGATATCGCCGAAAACGATGCCGCCCAGCGTCTGGACGATGCCACCAGCGTGTTGCAGCAGTTCGTCAATATCCCCGAAAACGCCGTGCCGCAGGCGCTCTTGCGCCAGGCCTATGGCATTGCCGTCATTCCCAGCGTGTTCAAGATCAGCTTCTTGGGCGGCGTGCAGCGCGGCAAGGGCGTACTGGCCGTGCGCACCGGCAAGGGCGATTGGTCAGACCCGGCCTTCATCACTCTGACCGGCGGGTCAGTCGGCTTCCAGGCCGGCGTGTCGTCGACCGACATCATTCTGGTATTCAAAACCCAGCGCAGTGTGGATCGGATCGCCAACGGCCAGTTCAGCCTGGGCGGTGATGCCTCGGTGGCCGCCGGCCCGGTCGGCCGCAGCGTCGGCGCCTCCACCAACATGAGCTTTAATGCGGAGGTGTATTCCTACTCGCGCTCTCGTGGCCTGTTTGGCGGTGTGTCGCTGGGCGGCGCCCGCTTGGGCATCGATCAGGATGCCAACTGGCTGTTCTACGACAAGCCGGGTATCGATGCCCGCACGCTGTTGCGGCGCGACTCCGGTCAATCGCTGCCCAAGGCCGGCCAGCGCTTCGTCTATACGCTGAATCAGTACATGCCGGCCTCCAGCGACAAGTTCAATTACGACAGCAATACGTCGGCCGGGTCGAACAGCGGCGAGACGTACTCATCCGGTAGCAACGCGTCCGGCAGCGGACAGCGCTCGGATGCGATGAGCTCGGGCGAGACCCAGCCGTATAACAGCAACGCCGCGGGCAACGGCATCACCGTCCAGCAGGGGGCCGGCGGCTCCGGCTACCAAGGCAGCGGTGCGACCTCGGACTACACCGGCGACTCGGACAGCTATCGCAGCGCCGGCCAGTCGCAGTAGGCCACAAGCGCTACGCCTGTGAAGCGTCTATTGCGCAACGCGCTGGTGCTGGCGGCCACAGCGGCCCTGGCACCGGCCGTTCTGCTGTTGTTGTTCCGGTTTGTCGATCCGCCGACGACCGCGTTCATGACGCTCACACAGCGCGAACTGGCCGATAACGGCCAGGACACGACGCTTTATCAGCATTGGGTGCCGATCGATTCGATCGCGGCCTGTATGCCGCTGGCCGTGGTAGCCAGCGAAGACCAGACCTTTCCCGAGCACCACGGCTTCGCCTGGGGCGCGATTGAAAAAGCGTTGGCTGCCAACGCCCGCGGCTCCGGCACGCGCGGGGCCAGCACCATCACCCAGCAGACCGCCAAGAACCTGTTTCTCTGGCCGGCCCGGAGTTATATCCGCAAGGCCATCGAGGCCTACGTCACGCTCTGGATGAATCTGATCTGGTCCAAGGCGCGCGTGCTGGAGGTCTATCTCAACGTGGCCCAGTTCGGCCCCCGCGTTTTTGGTGTGGATCAGGCCGCGCGCCGTTTTTTCAACGTAGCACCCGGGCAGCTCACCAAGCGCCAGTGCGCAACGCTGGCGGCGGTGCTGCCCGCGCCCACCGAATACGATGCCGCCCGCCCCGGGCCGCACGTGGCGGGCCGGGTCAGCTGGATCATGCGCCAGATGACCAATCTGGGGCCGGCCTATCTGGACTCGGCGCTGAAACGGTAAGCGGCTACACTGCGCCTCGGTTTCAAACCCGCGATCGACCACCGGTCGCGCTGTCTATGCTGACCACCAGCTCTTTCAGGCCAGCGTTCTGGCTGGCCAACGCGCATGCCCAGACGCTGTTTGCCTCCCAGGCACGCCCGATGCCGCGCCTGGCCTCGCGCGGCGAGCGCCTGGAGCTGGCCGACGGCGATTTCCTCGATCTGTCCTGGGTCGAGACCGCCGATACGCCGGCCGATGCCCCAATCGTGATCGTGTTGCACGGCCTGAACGGATCACTGGCCTCGAAATATGCCCGCGGCCTGTTAAATCAGGTGACGCGACACGGCTCGCGCGGGGTGCTGCTGCACTTTCGGGGGGCGGCCGCGCCCAATCGCTTAGCGCGGGCCTATCACTCGGGCGAAACCGGAGATCTGGCCTACGTCATCGCCCGTATTCGCGAGCGTTATCCGCGCGCGCCGCTGGCCGCGGTGGGCTACAGCCTGGGCGGCAACGTATTGTTGAAATATCTCGGCGAGCAGGGCGCTACATGCCCTTTAAGCTGCGCGACGGCGGTTTCTGTGCCGTATGACCTGGCGGCCTGCGCGCAGGCGATTCGTCGGGGGCTGTCGCGCTTTTACCAGGCGCATCTTCTGACCGGCATGCGTGACATGGTGCAGGCCAAACAGCGTGCCGGTGTCTACTCGGCCGATATGTCGTTTCCCGATCTGGACACGCTCACGGATTTCTATGCTTTCGACGATGCCGTGACCGCGCCGTTGAACGGCTTCGTGGACGCCGCGGATTACTATGCCCGGGCCAGCAGCCGGGCCTATCTGTCGCACATCTCGACGCCGACGCTGGCGCTGCACGCCGCCGACGACCCGTTCATGACGCCCGAAGTTGTGCCGTCGGCCGATTTGCTGTCGTCGGCAGTGCGTTTCGAGCTGTCGGCGCACGGGGGCCACGTCGGTTTCGTGGCAGGAGATCGCTTCGGCCGGCCGGTCTACTGGCTCGAGCAGCGTATTCCCGCGTTTCTACAGACCTATCTTCCGGGTTTCGAGACCATGCACGACGATCTGGCGCTCGGCGTTTCCTGACCGGTATGGCAAGCGATCTGCGGGTCGTGATTCCGACCCTCGACGAGGCCGATACGCTGGGCGGCCTGTTGGCCGATCTGCAAGCCCAGACAGGCTGCGAACTAGATATCGTAGTTGCCGACGGCGGCTCGCGTGACGCCACGCGGTCTATTGCGCGCAGGGGCGGCGCCCGAGTCGTGACCACGGCCGCCGGGCGAGCTCGACAGATGAACGCCGGCGCGGCCGGCTTTGCCGGGCCGTGGCTGTTGTTTCTGCACGCCGACTCGCGGCTTGAATGTAATCATCAGCTGCAGGCCGCGCTGGCCGTCATGCGTGCGCGGCCGGAGACGACGGCCGGGCATTTCCCGCTTACGTTCATGGACGAATCTGGCCCGGCGCCGGGCTTTTTGTTTCGCTACATGGCAGCCAAGACCCGCACCGGCCGGCGCTATACTATCAACGGCGACCAGGGCTGTTTGATTCGCACGGCGTTCTTCAACGCGTTGGGCGGCTATGACACGCGCCACGGTTTTCTGGAGGACCAGCGTCTGGCCGCGCGCGTCGAGGCGGCCGGTCGCTGGCAGCGGTTGCCGTATCGGCTGATGACGTCGGCGCGGCGCTTCGAGGCCGAGGGCCGCTATCGGCGCTATGGCCTCATGGCGCTCATCATGACGATGTACGTGGCCGATCTTTCGGATTTCTTCGACACGGCCCCTACCGTCTATGTCCCCCAGTCAAAGACTCGCGGGCTGACCGTGTCCCCGTATCTGGCGCACGCGCTGGATGTGTTCGGGGCAGCCCCGGCGCGCACGCGATGGCGCGCGCTCTGGCGGGTGGCCGATGTCGCAGCCGGCCAGGCCTGGCAGCTACATCTGGCCGTGGCACTCGCGCTCGGCGCGTTGGCCGGCGAGCGCTCGGACGATGCCATCGCCGACCGGTTCGCGTGCGCGGGCCGGGCTCTGTCATCCTCGCTGCCGGCTGGCCTGCTGCATAATACAGCGCGGATGGTGCTGTTCTTTGCGCTGGCGGTGGCGGTATTCGGGCCGCTGGCGTGTCTGCGGTGGTGGCCGCCGGGCCGGGCATCCGGCCGATCGAAGGGGATTCAATGAGCGACGACGACAACGGGCCACGACACTGGACAGCCAGCGATTATCGACGCTGTCTGGAAAGTGCGCTGGGCGTGCCGTTCGTGGGCGGCAACCACGTCGATGTGCTGGTCAACGGCGACCGCATTTTTCCCGCGATGATCGAGGCCATCGAATCGGCCAGCCAAACCATCGAGTTTCTGACCTTTATCTACTGGCAGGGCGAAGTCGCCAGTCGCATGGGCCGTGCTCTGGCCGATCGAGCCCGGGCCGGCGTATCGGTGCGGGTGCTCTTGGATGCGTTTGGCGCCCAGTGGATGGAGCAGTCGGTCATCGACCAGCTGACCGAGGCCGGCGTCGAGATCGCCTGGTTCCGGCCCAAAGCCCGTTGGCGCATCTGGCAGATCGATAACCGGACCCATCGCAAGATTCTGGTCGTGGATGACCGGGTGGCCTTCACCGGCGGCGTCGGTATCGCTGCAGAATGGGAGGGTGATGCCCGCAACCCCGACGAATGGCGTGAGACGCATTTTCGTATCGAGGGCCCGGCCATTGACGGCCTGCGGGCGGCGTTCGTGTCCAACTGGGTCGAAGCCGGGCGTCCGGGCCTGGATTTGTTTCGCACGGTCGCCCCGCATGCGACCCCGGGCGACGTGGCCCTGCAGGTCATCCGTACGTCGGCGGCGGTCGCCTATAGCGATGTCGCGACGTTGTTTCGGCTTGCGCTCACGGTGGCCGACCGACGCATCCGTATCGCCACCGGTTATTTCGTGCCCGACGAGGCCCTAATGGGTTTGATGGAGGCCGCCGTGGCGCGCGGGGTGGTCGTAGACGTGCTGATGCCCGGTGCGCACAACGATTCCATGGTGGCCACGATGGCCGCCGAGGCCACATTCGAACGCCTGACGGGCGCCGGCATCAATATCTATCGCTTTGAGCCCACGATGATGCACACCAAGGCCGTACTCGTGGATGACCAGGTCGCGATGGTCGGCTCGGCCAACTTCAATCATCGCTCCATGGGCAAGGATGACGAGATCGTCGTGGTGGCCGTGGACGAGGCACTGACGGGGCAGTTAATCGCCGACTACGACCACGACCTGACCCGTACGCACAAGATCGAGCACGCCGAATGGGTCAAGCGCGGCCCGTGGCAGCGCCTGCGTGAGTGGGCCGGCTCGCGGCTGGCCTCGCAGGCCTAAAGGCCAGCCACGCCGGTTACGCGGCCGGCCTGGAATTAGGGCGTGTCGTCATGAGATATGACGTCGCATTGCCCGCGCCGGGCCTGTCAGGCAAGGCGCGGGCCGCCGAGCGTGGCGAGCCACGGTCAAGGCCCG
>DCKU01000115.1 GCA_002320455.1 Salinisphaera sp. UBA1666 | reverse complement strand
GTATGAAACATCAACAGACCCTAGCCACCGTCACACGTCAGCCGGCGGCGGCCCCGCACGTGCCCGCATAGGCAAGCCGGGTCAGCTGGCGCACAATACGCCCCGTTTTCGTTTCAAGGACTGTTCATGGTCATCTTTCATACTAGTCTCGGCGATATTCATATCGAGGTCGACGAGGCGAACGCGCCGATCACCGCCGAGAACTTTCTTAGCTACGTGCGCGAAGGCTTTTATGACGGCGTAATCTTTCACCGCGTGATCGATGGTTTCGTGGTCCAGGGCGGCGGCTTCGACGCCGCGTTCAACCAAAAGCCCACCCGCGCCCCGATCAAGAACGAATCGGCCAATGGCCTAGAGAACCGTCGCGGCGCCCTGTCAATGGCGCGTACCCAGGACCCGAATTCGGCCACGGCCCAGTTCTTCATCAACCTGGCCGACAACGAACAGCTCGATGCCATGGGCGCGCGTCCCGGGTATGCCGTGTTCGCACACGTGAGCCAGGGCATGGACGTAGTCGATGCCATCGCCGCGCAACCGACGGGCGCCGCCGGGCCGTTTCGCCAGGACGTGCCCCAAGAGACGGTGGTGATCGAGTCGGCCGAAATCCGCTAACGACGCGTCTATAGATCGTGACAAGCTGGCCCGACACCCTTCACCTGCTGGCCGATGTGCACCTGGCCGACGATACGAGTCCGGCCGCGCAGCAGTTGGCCGGTTATCTGGCTGGCCCGGCGCGAGGTGCAGCAGCCATCTATATCCTGGGCGATCTGTTCGATGTCTGGGTCGGCGACGATGTGAGCTTCGACACGCACCGGGCTACGCTCGATGCGCTGGCCGGCCTGGCCGCGGCGCGCGTGCCGCTGTATTTCCAACGCGGCAACCGAGACTTTGCCGTGGGCGCCCGGTTTTTTACCCACACGGGCGCACGCCCTATTGCTGATCCGGTGGTTCATCGGCTGGCCGGACAGCCCGTTCTGCTGGCGCACGGCGATGTCTTCTGCAGCGACGATGTCGCGCATCAACGCTTCAGGGCAAGGTATACCAGCGCCGTATGGCGCTCGCGCATGTTGCGGGTGCCTGCCGGCCTGCGCCGGGTGCTGGCGCGCAGGGCCCGCCAGCGTTCTGCTGCGGCCAAGATGCGCAAGGACGCTGCCATCATGGACGTACAAACCGAGACCGTTGCGCGCTGGGCACGCGAGACCGAGACCTTTCGGATCATCCACGGCCATACGCACCGGCCGGGTGACCATACCCATGGCCGCGTCAAGCGTCATGTGCTCGCCGACTGGCGGCCTGATCGCGCGGAGATTCTGACGGTTAGTCGCCGTGGTATCCGGCGCCGCCTGCTGGACGCCCGAGGTCGGTTCGCCGACGGCGACCATCATGCAACCGATACCGAGCAGAGCAGCCAGGACTGACTGACGTTTGAGGCAGATGGCACGCCGGCGATGCCGGTCTTACCGATTTAGTTCGTACTAGCGTTTGGAACGAGCCTCATCGCGCGTACTCAGCTCGCCCAGCTCGTTTTCCGAGAAGTCGGCTTCGCGCCGGGCATCGTAATTATAGGGCCCGGGCGGGCCGCCGTTCATGTATTCGTCGAGCAGTTCGAAGAATGTGGTGTCCGGGTCCAGACCGCGCGGCTCGGCCAGATAACGAAACCAGCGGGTGCCGATTTCCACGTGCGGCACTTCTTCTTCCAGGATCTGCTCGAAGATCGCCTGGGTCTGGGTGTCGCCTACCCGGCCCAGTTTGTCGATCATGGCCGGCGTGACGTCCAGGCCACGCGCTTCCAGCACGCGGGGCACTAGCGCCATGCGGATCATCGGGTCGTGGGCGGTTTTCACCGCCATCTCCCATAACCCGTCGTGGGCATCGAAATCGCCGTAGGTGTGTCCGAAATCGGCCAGCCGCGCGTTGAGCATCTCGAAATGGCGCGACTCGTCGGCGGCCATCGACAGCCAGTCTTCGTAGTAGGCGGCCGGCATACCGCGATAGCGATACGCGGCATCCAGGCCCAGATTGATGGCGTTGAACTCGATATGCGCGATGGCGTGGATGAGCGCGGCGCGTCCGTGCGGAGTGCCCAAACCTCGGCGTGCAAGCTTGGCGGGATGTATCAGGTGTGGCCGCTCGGGACGGCCCGGCACCGGGACAGGCTCGGCGGCACCCGTCGAGGCCGATAGCCCACTCGAATCCGCGGCGTGAAGCGCCCGCGTAGCGCGGCATTTTTCGACCGGGTCGGCCGTCATCAACACGCGGTAGACATCATCCGGCTGCATTAGGCCGTCATCCCACGGGCCAGGTCGGCTTGAATGTCCTCGATATTCTCCAGGCCGACCGACACCCGAACCAGGCCTTCACGGATGCCGGCGCGCTCGCGGTCCTCGGCCGAGATCCGGCTGTGCGTGGTCGAGGCCGGATGCACGATCGTGCTGCGCGTATCGCCCAGGTTGGCCGTGATCGATAGCATCTGGGTAGCGTTGATCAGTTTGAATGCCGCCCCACGCCCGCCGGCCAGCTCGAACGAGACGATACCGCCAAAACCGCCGGGCTGCTGACGCTTGGCCAACTCGTGCTGGCTGTGCGAAACAAGTCCCGGGTAGTAGACCTTGGCGATACCCGGCTGAGCCTCGAGCCATTCGGCAAGCTGTTGGGCGGCGCGGCAATGCGCCTGCATGCGTACTTCCAGCGTTTCCAGCGCTTTGTAGAAGATCCAGGCGTTGAACGGGCTCATGCTGGGCCCGCAGGTGCGCAGGAAACGAAACACTTGGTCGCCCACCACGTCGGCATCGCCGACGACGGCCCCGCCGAGCGCTCGGCCCTGACCGTCGATGTACTTGGTGGCCGAATGGGTCACGATATGAGCACCCTGCTCCAGCGGGCGCTGGAGAGCCGGCGTACAGAAACAGTTGTCGACCACCAGCCAGGCGCCGTGGTCCTCGGCCAGCTGGCCGAGCGCTGCCATGTCGACGATTTCGGTCAGCGGGTTGGACGGCGTCTCGACGAACAACATCTTGGTGGCCGGCGTTATCGCCGCGCGCCAGGCGTCCACGTTATCCGGCGCGACATAGCTCGTCGTAATGCCGAGCTTGGCCAGGTAGTTGTTGAATAGCCCGATGGTCGAGCCAAACAGCGTGTGCGAGGCCACGATATGATCGCCAGCCGACAGCGTGGCCAGACAGGTCGCCAAGATCGCGGCCATACCCGAGCCGGTGGCCACCGCGCATTCGCCACCTTCCATGGCCGCCAGGCGCTTGTTGAAGGCGTCCACGGTGGGGTTGGTGAAGCGGGCATAGATATTGCCCGGCTCGTCGCCGGCAAAACGCGCCGCACAGGCCTCGGCGGAATCGAACACGAAGCTCGATGTCATATAGATCGCGCTGCTGTGCTCGTCTTCGGGGGTGCGGTGGGTGCCCGCTCGCACGCCTTTCGTGGCCGTGCCCCAGTTCGGATCGGTGTCGCTTGTCATGTCGTCGAATCCTGTATCGGTGGCCGTGCAAACGAAAACGCCCGCGGCGATACCGCAGGCGTTGTGTAATCACGACCCGTTTAGCGGCATTTTGACCGGCGTTGTCGAC
Organism: Salinisphaera sp. UBA1666; assembly: GCA_002320455.1. Classification (GTDB taxonomy): domain Bacteria; phylum Pseudomonadota; class Gammaproteobacteria; order Nevskiales; family Salinisphaeraceae; genus Salinisphaera. Next base: position 8,183 of record DCKU01000115.1, on the reverse strand, counting down.
GGTCCACGCCCGCAAGCTGTTTCAAATCGGCGCCCTAAAAGTATGCGCGCACGCCGGGGGCCGCATCAAGTTCAGCGGTCGTTGTGGATCTCGAGTACCGCGTTGTCCTTGCGACGCCGTTCTTCCTTGTTTTCGTCCGACCGCGAGGTTTCCAGCGCCTGCAGGTATTCGGGCGAAACGTCCGGGGTGATATAGCGGCCAGTGAATACAGAGTCCTCGTATTCCTGAATGGCATCGTTGCCAAGCCCCACCGCACGCTTCAAATCAGCCAGGTCCTGGTAGATAAGCCGGTCGGCGCCGATGACCGAGCAGATTTCTTCGTCGTCGTGGCCATGGGCGACCAGCTCGGTAGCGCTCGGCATATCGATGCCGTAGACGTTGGGGTAGCGCACCGGCGGTGCGGCCGACGCGAAATAGACCTTGTTGGCACCGGCATCGCGCGCCATGTCGATAATCTGACGAGAGGTGGTTCCGCGCACGATCGAGTCATCTACCAGCAGCACGTTTTTACCCGCGAACTCGAGATCGATGGGGTTGAGCTTCTTGCGCACCGATTTAACGCGCTGCTGCTGGCCGGGCATGATGAACGTCCGCCCGATATAGCGGTTCTTGATGAAGCCCTCGCGGTATTTCACGTCCAGCTGGTTGGCCAGCTCCACCGCAGCGGTTCGGCTGGTCGATGGGATCGGGATGACCACATCGATATCGTGATCCGGCCATTCGCGCTGGATCTTCTCGGCCAGGAAGGTGCCCATCCGAAGGCGGGCCTTGTAGACATAGACGTCGTCGATTACCGAGTCCGGACGCGCCAGGTAAACATACTCGAAGATACAGGGCGAATGAACCGGGTTGTCTGCGCACTGCTTAACATGCAGCTGACCGTCGAGCGTGATGACCACAGCCTCGCCCGGCTCGATGTCCCCGATCCGCTCGAAGCCCAGCGCGTCGAGTGCGACCGACTCCGAGGCGATCATATAGTCGGTACCGTCCTCGGTCTCGCGCTTGCCATAGACCACCGGCCGGATGCCGTTGGGGTCTCGAAAGCCGACCAGTCCATAGCCGGTGATGAGCGCTGTTGCGGCATAGCCACCGCGACAGCGACGATGCACGGCCGACACGGCCTTGAAAATATCCTCAGGCGAGAGCTCCAGCCGCTCACTGAGCATCAGCTCATGGGCAAACACGTTGAGCAGAATCTCGGTGTCGGAGTCGGTGTTCAGATGACGCCGGTCCGAGCGGTAAAGCTCCTTGGCCAGGGTTTCGGCGTTAGTGAGGTTGCCGTTGTGCGACAGACAGATGCCGTAGGGCGTGTTGACATAGAACGGCTGGGCCTCCGCCGAGGAATCCACGCCTGCCGTGGGATAACGTACGTGCCCCACCCCGGCGTTGCCAACCAGGCGCAGCATGTGATCGGTTCGGAAAACGTCACGAACCAGACCGTTTTCCTTGCGCAGGTACAAACGCCCGTTTTCCGTGGTCACGATGCCGGCCGCGTCCTGGCCGCGATGCTGGAGTACCGTTAGGGCGTCGTAGATGTCCTGGTTGACCGGGGAGGTCGAGACCATCCCAACAATGCCGCACATAAGCGAGTCGCTCGGTTGAAGAAGACGTGGGGTCGAGTCAGTCGATGAGACGCCGCGTTATGAAGAACGCGTGGTCGTAGGCGGGTCAGCGCTTGGCTCGCTGTCCGGAAACGTGATGGCGCCGGCAACGTTGGGCGGCAGGTAGGTTCGGGCCCAGATCGCCCCGCCTTCAAGCTTGGCGATGAAGATCGAACGCTGCCACCAGTCGTCACGCGGGATCGAGGTCACGCCGGCCAGCATGACCAGCAAGACGAGCACGGCCACGCCGCGGGCCACGCCGAACACGATGCCCAGCACACGATCGGTGCCCGCCAGCCCGGTACTGGAAATCAAACGCCCCAGCATGTAGTTGACGATAGCCCCGGCGATCAGCACGCCGATAAATACCGCCGCGAAGGCCACGACGAGGCGCGCCGAATCCATCTCGATCCAGTGCGCCAGAAACCCTTCGACACGGGGAGCGAAGCGAAACGCCACGAAGAACGCCACGATCCAGGTGGCCAGCCCCAGCACCTCGCGCAAGAAGCCGCGAAAGAAACCGATGATGGCCGAGAGCACGACCACTATCGCGATGATGACATCGATCCAGATCATGACGGCTCGTTGGGACGCCTAAGGCGGTCATGATAACAGAGCGCGACCGGATACAAGCCGGCATTCCGCCGACACGGTTATTGACGACCGTGTCGGCGGCTATCGGTATTAAGGCAGGTTACGTACCAGCCCTTGGCGGCCCTGCTGCGACAGGCGATCGGCAGCGCTGCGCGCCTGGCCTTCGTTGGCAAACGGCCCGACGTTCACGCGATACAGCGTACGACCGTCGATGGTGGCCGGCGTGTATGAGGCGGTGAAGCTGCCGCTGAGCTGGCGCGCCAGGTCCGAGGCGTTGGAGCGCTCGGAGAAGCTGCCCACCTGAACGACCCAGCCGCTGATCGAGGCGCGCGACAGGCCGCTTTGCGAGCCGCTGTTGTTCGACGATGACTGCGAACGCGTCGCACCGCTGGCGCGGCCCTGCGTCGAGGCGCCGTAATCGCTGCCCGAGTTCGAAGACGCGGGCGCGGCGCGTTTGGGTTCCGGTGCAGGCTCTCGTTCGGCGGGGGTCTCGCGCTGCGGCTCACGCTGTTGCTGTCGTTGGTTCGGCTCGGAGGCGGTCTCCGGCTCGGACCGATTCGCTTCGGCCTCGACCGAATCGTCGGCGTCAGACGAGGCGCTCTGACCGCCAGAGACCGGCGGCGTTTCGAACTCTTCCTCGTTAGAGTCAGCGGCATCATCGGCAGAGTCGTCGCGCTGCGGCGAGACTGCGTCCGGCATGTCCGGGCCCTGCTCGCTGTCATCGTCGTCGCTTTCGCGCGTGGCCTGGCCGTCCGGGTCCACTGTGTAGACCCGCATCTCGCCGGATTTTTCACCCGAGTCGTTCGAGCCCATGCACTGCGATAGCAGCACCGGCACGAGCACGCCGACGGCGATGATGATGGCGACGCCGATCAGGCGTTTTTTCATTACGTCATTCATGTTTTGGATCCCGAAGCTGGGCCACCGTATAAAAAGAACCACAGACCACAACACAATCGGCCGCACCCGCGCTCGCGCGTGCGGCCGCGAGCCCGGCCGCCGGACTGCCATAGATCGGCCGGCCAGAGTCGAGACCTAGCCGGCCGGCCAGCGCCTCGGCCGTCAAACCGCGCGGCGTTACCTCCGACAAATCGACCGGGTACCAGCAATCAACTTGCTCGGCCAACCGGGCGCTGATTGCCTCGACCGGCTTGTCAGCCAGCATGCCGATCACCAGGTGAACCGCATCAAACGCCCGATCAGCCAAGTCCTGCGCCAACAGCTCGATGGCGGCTGCGTTATGACCCACATCGTAGACGATCGCCGGCCGCGTTGCCTGCCACTCTCGCCGACCGGGTAATCGCTGCTGGGCCAGCGCCGAGCGCGCGACGTCGTCGGCGGTAATATCGAAGCCCAGTCGCCGCACGGCCACGACGCTGGCCGCAAGGTTATCGGCATAGACCGCCTGCGGTGCGGCAACGTCTAAACGCCAGTCACCGGCGCGGATTTGCCACGTATCGCCGCTGGCCGTGATGTCGAAATCGTCGCCGATCGACTCAAATCGCGCGCCGTGGGCGTGTGCCTGCGCGGCCAGGCTGGCCGGTCGATCCCGCTCGCCGCAGAGAGCGGCGCGATCGCGGCGAAAAATACCGGCTTTTTCGGCCCCGATCGCCTCGCGGGTATCGCCCAGCCAGTCCGTATGATCCAGGCCGATAGAGACCACGAGGGCCACGTCGGCATCAACAATATTGACCGCATCCAGACGTCCGCCCAGCCCGACTTCGAGAACGGCGACATCGACGGCGTGTCGTTTGAATAACCAAAGTGCGGCCAGCGTGCCCCACTCGAAAAACGTCAGGGATGTATCGCCACGCGCAGCCTCGATGGCCTCGAACGCGTCGACGAGCGCGCCGTCACTGACGGGCTGCCCATCGATGGTCACCCGTTCGTTGTAGCGCCACAGGTGCGGCGAGGTATAGCAGCCCACACGAGCGCGCGGCCCTATCAAACCGGAGGCAAGTGCAACACAGCTGCCCTTGCCGTTGGTGCCACCGATGACCAGCGACTGGGCGGCCGGCCGTCGGACATCCAGGGCATCGGCCACTTTGGCCACGCGAGTCAGCCCCAGCTCTATTTCGGTTGGGTGCGCGGCCAGCTGACGACTTAGCCAGTCGTCAAGCGTGTCCGGCCTCGCGTGGCTGTCGCTCAATTCGAGTGTGGATCCGCCGCGGTATCGGCGTCGTCGCCGCTCGTGGGCGCGGGCTGACCGTCGTCATCGCTGGCGTCTGCCGGCGCCGCGGCCTCGCTGTCCTGCTCCGGCAGCGGGGGCTGATGCGTCATCATCGACACCGCGCTGTGAATCCGGTCGCGCAGCTGCTCGCGCTCAACGATCATATCGATCGCGCCGTGCTCGAGCAGGAACTCGCTGCGCTGAAAGCCTTCCGGCAGCGTCTGTTTCACGGTCTGTTCGATTACTCGAGGACCAGCGAAGCCGACCAGCGCTTCAGGCTCGGCCACGTTGATATCGCCCAGCATGGCAAAGCTGGCCGCAACGCCGCCCATCGTCGGGTGTGTTAGCACCGAGACAAACGGCAGACCGCGGTCGGCCAGCCGCGAGAGCGCAGCACTGGTCTTGCCCATCTGCATGAGCGAGAACAAGCCCTCCTGCATGCGCGCGCCGCCCGACGCCGAGAAGAACACGAACGGTGTCTCGCGCTCGATGGCTTCGTGCACCCCGCGCACGAACGATTCACCGACCACGCTGCCCATGGAGCCGCCCATGAACTTAAAGTCCATGGCACCAGCCACGATCGGCAGCGTCTTGAGCTGGCCGGCCATCATGACCACCGCTTCGCGCTCGCCGGAGTCTTTCTGTGCTGCCGACAGGCGATCGCGATATTTCTTGGAGTCGCGGAACTTCAACGGGTCCTTGGGCTCCAGGCCCGTGGCCAGTTCTTCACGATGATCGGTGTCCAGAAACAAATCCAGACGCTGACGCGCCCGCAGTCGTTGGTGGGCGTTGCATTTGGGGCAAACGTGCAGCGAGCGCTCCATTTCGGCGGTGTAGAGCACCGCACCGCAGCTGCTGCATTTCGTCCAGACGCCTTCCGGCACGCTGTTCTTACTACGCGGACCGTCGCCCCGCATTTTCGACGGCATCAATTTCTCGAGCCAGCTCACGCGTGTTCACCCTCTTGTTTTTGTCCGGCCTTGCGACTGCTGTCCTGCGTATCGATCGCCGCACGCATCGCCCCCAGCGTCTTCGACAACGCCGACTGGGCCGCGCCCACGTCATTCAGGTGGGCGGCGATCTGTCCGACCAGCACGCTACCCACGACCACGCCGTCGGCCACGTCGGCTACGGCCGCAGCGTTATCCGGCGTGCGCACCCCAAAGCCTACGCCAATTGGCAGGTCCGTGGCCCGACGAATCGGTTCGATCTGGCCGGCCAGCGCATCGGTATCCAGGCTGGCAGCCCCGGTGACGCCCTTGAACGACACATAATAGATATAGCCGCCGGCATTTTCGCAGATCAGCTTGATCCGGGCCTCGCCGGTGGTCGGCGCGATCAAACAGACCGGCGAAAGGTTTGCCGCGGCCAGACTCGGGACCACCTCAGGGGCTTCTTCGGCCGTCAGGTCGACGATCAACACGCCGTCCACGCCCGCCGTCTGGGCCTTGTCTGCAAACGATTCCAGGCCCAGCCGGTCAATGGGATTGTAATAGCCCATGAGTACGACCGGCGTTTCAGCATCATCTTCACGAAAGCGCGCCACCATGGTAATCACGTCGCGCAGGCTGGTGCCATGCACCAGCGCGCGTTCACAGGCGGCCTGGATCACCGGCCCGTCGGCCATGGGGTCGGTAAAAGGCACGCCCAGCTCGATGACGTCGGCCCCGGCGGCGACCAGCGTGTGCATGAAATCGACCGTGGCATCCGGATACGGATCACCGGCGGTCAAGTACGGAATGAGCGCGGTACGCCCGGCCTTTCTAAGCTGGGCAAAGCGCTGTGTCAGGCGGTTATCAGCGCTCGGCGTCGATGCGTTCAAAGCGTTTCTCCCGCGGCTTCGGCCACGCTGCCCATGTCCTTGTCGCCCCGGCCGGACAGATTCAACAGAATGGATTGTTCCGGAGACATTGTCGCTGCCAGACGTTGCGCATAAGCCACCGCATGGGCCGTTTCCAGCGCCGGGATGACGCCCTCAATGCGCGTGCATTCGTGGAAGGCCGCCAGCGCTTCCTGGTCGGTCACGCTGACATACTCGGCGCGCCCGATATCCTTAAGCCAGGCGTGCTCCGGCCCGACGCCCGGATAATCCAGCCCGGCCGACACCGAATGCGTGCCCATGATCTGACCGTTATCGTCCTGCATGAGATAGGTGCGGTTGCCGTGCAGCACCCCAGACACGCCGGCCGACAAGGGCGCCGCATGGCGGCCTGACTCGATACCATCGCCGCCGGCTTCTACGCCGTATATCTTGACCGATTCATCGTCGAGAAACGGATAGAACAGCCCGATAGCGTTCGAGCCGCCGCCGACACAGGCCACCAGCGCATCCGGCAGCTTGCCGCTGCGCTCGAGCATCTGCCGACGCGACTCGCGGCCGATGACGGCCTGGAAATCACGCACCATTGCCGGATACGGCGCCGGGCCGGCGACGGTACCGATGATGTAGAAGGTGTTGTCGACGTTGGCCACCCAGTCCCGCAGGGCTTCGTTCATCGCGTCTTTCAGCGTCTTGGAGCCGGACTCAACGGGTCGCACTTCGGCACCCAGCAGACGCATGCGATAGACGTTGGTGGCCTGGCGCCGCATGTCCTCGCTGCCCATGAACACGACACAGGTCAGCCCCAGGCGCGCGGCGACCGTGGCCGTCGCCACACCGTGCTGACCGGCGCCGGTCTCGGCGATGATGCGGGTCTTGCCCATTCGCACGGCCAGCATGGCCTGGCCGATGCAGTTGTTGATCTTATGCGCGCCGGTGTGGTTCAGGTCTTCGCGCTTGAACCAGATCTGTGCGCCGCCCGCTTTCTTCGACAGCCGTTCGGCGTGATAGATCGGCGTCGGCCGTCCCACGAAGTCGGCCATGTCGGCGTCCAGCTTGGCCTTGAACGCTGGATCCTGCTGGGCTTCGGCATAGGCCGTGGCCAGCTCGTCCAGCGGCGCCATGAGCGTTTCGGCGACAAAACGCCCGCCGTAGGGCCCGAAATGGCCGCGCACATCGGGCGTGTCGCGCCAGGCATGGGCTTTCAAACCGGCAGCCGGGTCGATCGTGGGATTCATATTCTCGGTCGTACTCATGACTGACCTGCCTTTTGTACTGCGTCGATGAACGCGTGCATCTTTTCAGCCGATTTCCGGCCCGGTGCCGTCTCGACACCGCTACTGACATCCACGGCATACGGGCGAAGTGCGGCGATGGCTTCGCCGACGTTGTCGGCGTGTAAGCCGCCTGCGGCCACCACCGGCATCGGCAACGCCGAAATGTCCGTCTGCCAATCAAACGTCTGGCCCAAACCGCCGGCTTGGCCGGCCCTATGTCCGTCCAGCAGCAACGCCGCGGCGTCGGGGTAATCGGCCGCGCTGTCGGCGAGCGACAACGTGCCCTCCCCCATGGCCAGCGCCTTCATGTAGGGCTTGCCAAACGATCGACAGAAGGCGGCCGACTCGCTGCCGTGGAACTGGAGCACATCGATCGCGACGGTTTCCAACACGCGGTCGATCATTGTTGCGTCGTCGTCCATGAACAAGGCCACGCGGCTGACGAACGGCCCGATATGTGCGGTCATTTCCGCCGCTTGGCGTGCGTCTACGCGGCGCGAGCTACGCGACGTGAACACGAAGCCCAGCGCATCGGCGCCGGCGGTCACCGCCGCCCTTGCGTCGTCGACCGAACACAGGCCGCAGATCTTGGTGCGCACGTGGGACATGACCAAATGGGTTCTCGAAAGCTGCCTTGCTGCCAAGCGCTTTATTCTAGCAGCCCGCGATCTGCTTCGCCGCTTAGGGAAGCTCTGCACAACCTCTCGCGGATCGCGTTCGAG
>DCKU01000060.1 GCA_002320455.1 Salinisphaera sp. UBA1666 | reverse complement strand
CTGAGAGGTCACACCTAGGGCGCGATTCGAGCCGACCGTGCTTAATTAGCGTTGTAGCCCCGCCCAGAAGATCGGCCAGACAGACGCCACGCGTCGATCGTATTCGTCAACGGAGTAGAGAAACCGCTCCGTGAACAGGCCATCAACCAGCACATAGAAGGCATCCAGGAACTGGCGCTCGGTGAGCGTGTGCCATAGGCCGTCTCGTACGCCCTGACGGAAAAAATCCTTGAGCGCTACGTCGATGCGGGCCTCGCTACGGGCGGTAATTTGTCTTACCTCGGCCAATAGCGGCCGGGGTGGAAACAACAGATAGCGTTTGTGAAAGGTGCCCTGGTTGGCCTGTAGCATGAAACGCGATAGATCCGACACCAGGCCGAACACTCGCTGTTCGACACCTTGGCCGTCATAGCGGGCCACGCTGGCATCAAGCTCGTTGAAGAAGGCGCGCTCGACCTCCTCCACCAGCGACATGAACAGCCCTTCCTTGCTTTCGATGTGATTATAAAGCGAGGGCTTTCGAATACCGACCGCTTCGGCCAGCTGCGATAACGAGGTGCCTTCGTAGCCGTAACAGGCAAACAGCGACAGTGCGGCGTCGTGAATGCGCTCGGCGGTGGACACGATTTGATCATCAGACATGCCCCAACTATAACGATTTGTGTTGTTTTGGGGCGTTTTTCGTTAAACTATCGATAAAACTACCGATCGTTCGCGATCTATTTAAGGTCATCTATGCGTGCATGGCTGTGGCTTGTTGCCGGTGCTCTGGCCGAAGTGGGTTGGATTGCAGGATTGCGGTTTGCAACAACCGCGATCGAGTGGAGTGCGACCGTTGTCGCGGCGACGGCCAGCGTGCTTCTGGCACTGGGCGCGACCCGCGATCTACCGGCCACGACGGTCTACACCTTGTTCGTGGGCCTGGGCGCGTTCGGCGCGCTGTTTCTGCAGGTCGTGTTTCTCGACAACGATTTATCGCCGGCAGCGTACGGATTCGTACTGCTGTTGATCGCCTGCGTAATCGGGCTCAAGCGCACCGGCGGGGCCAAGTGATATGGCGTGGTTATGGCTGGCAATCGCCGGGGTTTGTGAAATCATTGGCGTGGTCGGTTTTGCGCGGATCAGCCACGGACAGCGCGTCTCCGGCGGGCTCATTACGGTGTTGGGTTTTACCGCCGGGCTGACCTGTCTGCATCACGCGATGGCTACGATCCCGGTGGGCGTGGCTTATAGCGTGTTCACGGCGCTGGGCACCCTGGGCAGCACCCTCATCGGCATTCTGTTCTGGGGCGACTCGGCGCGCCCGGCGCGCCTGGCCTGGATCGGCGGGCTCGTCGTGGCCGTTATCGGCCTTAAAGTCTCGCTTTGAGTGTAAAATTAGCGCTCAGGTTTTCGCTCGGCCGCTCCTATGGACAAGCAGCTTCTGGATATTCTCGTCTGCCCGGTCAGCGGTGCTGCGCTGTCAATGGCCGATCACAACGCCCTGACCGCGGTCAACGCCGAAATCGACCAGGGCCGGGCCACCTACGCCGACCAGAGCCCGGTCGCGCAGCGCGTGCAAGCCATGCTGGTCACCCGAGACGGGCGGGTGGGTTATCGCGTGGATGACGGCATTCCGATCATGCTGCCCGAGCGCGGCATCGCCCTGCCTGGAGCCTCGTGAGCCAAGCAGCCGCTGACTCGGTCACGCTGTTCGTCGAGCACGTCACGCATATCGACTGCGGCGTACTGGACCCAAGCCGCGGCCTGCGCGGGGCGACCTGGCTGGTAGACGCCGAGTTGACCGGCACTCGCGATGATCAGGGCATGCTATTCGACTTCGGCCCGGCCAAGAAACTGCTCAAGAGCGAAATTGATGCGCTGGTCGACCATCGCCTGCTGGTGCCCCGCCAAGCCCCCGGCATCACCCGCACGGATGACGGCGTCGCCCTAACGACCCACGAAGGGGATCACTACGACTATCGCGGCCCGGCCGAAGCCCTCACCGACCTCGACATGGCCGAAATCACCCCCGAGCGCCTGGCCGACTGGCTGGGCCAGCGCGTGGCCCGTCAGCTGCCGGCCAACGTCGATAGCCTGTCGCTGACGCTGCGCGCCGAGATCATCGACGGCCCGGTCTATGACTACACCCACGGTTTGTCGGCGCACGACGGTAACTGCCAACGCCTGGCGCATGGCCATCGCTGTCGGCTGGCCGTGTGGCTGGACGACCAGGAGCGCGCCGATATCGCCCAAGCGTTTGCCGCACGCTGGCAGGGCATTTTTATCGGCAGCCGAGAACACCTGACCACGCCGGCCGATGCGACCCGCCTGGGCTTTGCCTACGATGCGCCGCAAGGTCATTTCGCTATCGAGTTGGACGCGGCCCACTGCGCGCTGATCGATGGCCCGGCCACGGTCGAAAATATCGCCGATGCGATCGCGCGCCGGCTGGCCGTCGAGCACACGGGCCACCGGGTGACCGTCAAGGCCTATGAAGGTGTCGGCAAGGGGGCGGTGGTCTCGCACGGCCGGCGTGCCAGCGCGCTGCCGGCCTGATCTCTACACTTATTGTTTCCGTGTCTGCGATGGATAGCCCGCGATGACCGACCTGCTGATCAAAAACGCCACGCTCATCAATGAAGGCCAACGCCAGCAAGCCGATTTGCGCGTGGCCGACGGTCGGATCGACCAGATCGCCCGCCAGATCAGTGCCCGCGATAACGACACCGTGATCGAGGCCGACGGCTGCTGGCTGATGCCCGGCATGATCGACGACCAGGTGCATTTCCGCGAACCCGGCCTGACCGACAAGGCCGACATGGCCAGCGAATCGCGGGCGGCCGTGGCCGGCGGCATCACGAGTTTCATGGACATGCCCAACGTGAAGCCGCCGACCATCGACCACGAAGCACTCGTGGCCAAGCTGGACATGGCGCGCGGGCGCTGTGCAGCCAACTACGGCTTCCATCTGGGTGCGACCAACGACAACATCGAAGCCATCAAGCGCGTCGACGGCACGCAAGCGGCCGGCGTGAAGATCTTCATGGGCGCTTCCACCGGCAAGATGCTGGTCGATGACGATAGCGCTCTCGAGGCGATTTTCGAGCACTCGCCGTTGCCGATCCTCACCCACTGTGAGGACACCCCCATGATCGAGGCCAATGCGGCCCGGGCACGCGAGACCTACGGCGACGATGTGCCAATGCGCCAGCACCCGGTGATCCGCTCGCGCGAGGCCTGTATCGCCTCTTCGAAAAAAGCCATGGATCTGGCCACGCGCCACGCCGCCCGCCTGCATATCCTGCATATCACCACCGCCGAAGAGCTGGCGCTGTTCGCAGCCGGACCCATGGCCGACAAGAAGATCACGGCCGAGGCCTGTATCCATCATCTGTTCTATTCAGAAGATGATTACGACCGCCTCGGCGCGTTGATCAAGTGCAACCCGGCGATCAAGACCGAAGCCGATCGGCGCGCGATTCTCCAGGCCGTCGCCGACGATGTCATCGACGTGCTGGCCACCGATCATGCCCCACATGCCCGTGCCGACAAGGACAACTCCTATTTTTCGGCACCGGCCGGTCTGCCACTGGTCCAGCACGCTGTACCCAGCCTGGTCGACCAGGTCATCGCCGGGCACTTCAGCGCCGAACAGCTCGTCACCAAGATGGCGCATAACGTGGCCGATCGCTTCGACATCATCGACCGCGGCTATCTGCGCGAAGGCTACTGGGCCGACCTGGTATTGGTGGCCCCCGCGGGCCAAACCGTGGTCGACGACGAGCCGGTGCTGGCCAAATGCGGCTGGACGCCGTTTGCCGGGCACACGTTCGCCGCCCGCGTAAAAGCCACGGTGGTATCTGGCCAACTCGCGTATCATGACGGTAAACTTAGCCAAGGCTGTATTGGCCAAGCGCTGGCCTACGACCGGTAACGGTTAGCCGGGCGGCGTTGAAAACCGCGCCGATGACCTGATTGTGAATCATTCGCATCAGTTGCGGTCATCGTCGGCGGGCGAGCGTATTTGAGGTATCGCGTATGCAAACCAGCGATCTACGCAAGGCCGGGCTCAAGGCCACCCTGCCCCGGCTGAAAATTCTGGAAGTGCTCCAGCAGAACAAGCAAGACCATCTCTCGGCAGAGGATGTCTATCGCAAACTGCTGGACAACGAAGAAGACATCGGCCTGGCCACGATCTATCGCGTGCTGTCGCAGTTCGAGGATGCAGGCCTGGTCATCCGCCACCACTTCGAGGACGGCCATGCCCTGTTCGAGCTGGAACAGGGCCCGCATGATCATCTGATCTGTGTGAAGTGCGGCAAGATCGAGGAATTCTTCGACAACGAAATGCAGCAGCGCCAGCGCGACCTGGCCAACAAGTCCGGCTTTGACCTGTCCAAGCATACGCTCGTGCTCTACGGCGACTGCCAGACCGCCAACTGTGAAAACGACACCAAGAAAGACTCGTCATAAGCATAGACCGATTGGTCGGGTTGTCGGTTTTTACGCCCCGCGGTTAGACTTTTCGCGCATTTTATAATCCTGCGGCATTAAAACAGGCGCTTTCGCGCCGGCCGATCGCATTAAAGCGCGACACGTCATGATCAAACCCCACGGCTCGGATACGCTCAACCCGCTCTATGTCGCCGACGAGGCCGCTCGTGGCCAGCTCGTTCAGGAGGCGCACGAGCTGCCGGCGCTGACCGTCAGCTCGGCGGCGGCTGCCAACGCCGTGATGCTCGGCGCGGGCTACTTCAACCCGCTAACCGGGTACATGACCAAGGCCGATGCCTTGAGCGTGGCCCGCGACATGCGCACGCAAGACGGTCTGTTCTGGCCGATTCCGATCGTGAACATCGTGGCCGACGTCGAGCCGGTACGAGGCGCGGCCCGCATCGCCCTGAAAGACCCCAACGTTGAGGGCAACCCGGTCGTTGCCGTGCAAGACGTCGAAGGCATCGAAGAGATCTCCGAAGACGAGATGCGGGACATGGTCACGCATATCTTCGGCACCGACGACGACGAGCACCCGGGCGTGGCCACCTTCAAGGGCCTGGGCCGCACTCTGGTGCACGGCCCGATCCAGGTTTTGAACTTCTCTTACTTCGAAGACGACTTCCCGGACACGTTCCGGACCGCCCAATCTATTCGCGACGAGTTCGCCGAGCGCGGCTGGGACAAGGTCGTGGCCTTCCAGACCCGTAACCCCATGCACCGCGCCCACGAAGAGCTGTGCAAGATGGCGCTGGAGGCCACCGGTGCCGACGGCGTGCTGGTGCATATGCTGCTGGGCAAGCTCAAGCCCGGCGACGTGCCGGCCCGCGTGCGCGATGCCGCCATCCGCAAGATGGTGGAGCACTATTTCCCGGAAAACTCGGTGATGATCACCGGCTACGGCTTCGACATGATGTATGCCGGGCCTCGTGAGGCGGTGCTGCATGCCGTGTTCCGCCAGAACGCGGGCTGCTCGTATCTCATCGTGGGCCGCGACCATGCCGGCGTGGGTGATTTCTACGGCGCCTTCGATGCCCAGACCATCTTCGACGAGAAAGTCCCGGCCGACGCCCTAGACATCGAGATCTTCAAGGCCGACCACACCGCGTTTTCCAAAAAACTGGGCCGCGTGGTGATGATGTCTGAAGCGCCGGATCACACCAAGGAAGACTTCGTGATCCTCTCTGGCACCAAGGTGCGCGAGATGCTCGGCCAGGGCATCGCTCCGCCGCCGGAATTCTCACGCCCGGAAGTGGCTGAGATCCTGATGGATTACTACCAAAACAAATAGCCTGGCCGCTTGAGCCTGAAGCGCGAGCCCTTGCTCATGCGGCCAACGCTTCAGGCAGCGCTCGGCTGTGTCCTGGCCATGACGGTGGCCGGGTTGGCAGCGCTCGCCCTCGGCCAGCCCATGCTCTTTCCAAGCCTGGGCCCGACCGTGATGATGCTGGCCCAGCACCCCGGCCAGACGGCCACCGCACCGCGTAGCATCGTGCTGGCTCACGGTGCCGGTCTGGTCGGCGGCTGGCTGAGCCTGGCGGTATGCGGGCTGCTGCACGCGCCCTCGGCGCTGGCCACCGGGCTCGACGGTGCCCATGTCGTGGCCGCAGCCCTGTCAGTCGCACTGACCGTAACGGCGACGCGACTACTGGCCAGCCCACATCCACCGGCCGGCGCAACCACGCTGATTGTCAGCCTCGGCCTGCTGCCGAGCCTGCGTGACCTGGCCGTGATGTGGGCCGCAATCGCCTGTGTCACCGGCGTCATGACGGCCTATAACCGCTGTACGGGCCAGCCGGCGCCGCTCTGGCGGGCCGGCTGACCCTATGCATCCGCTAGAACCGTACGTCGATACCGGTCGAGACCACCCGCCCGGGCTGGGGCACCCGCAGAAACGAGTTCTGACGCACGATGCGCTCGTCCAGCAGGTTATCGCCGCGCAGATACACCAGCGCCCGGGTGGTATCGAAGGTCGGGATCTTGAACCCCACGAACGCGTTCATGTCGGTAAAGCTCTGCGAAACCGGCTCCAGCGGGGCGGCATGGCCGGTCTGGGTGGTCTGCAGCGTCTGGAAAGTCGCCCGCCAGCGCGCGTCGTCATAGGTCAGCGATGCCCCGTAACGCCCGGGCGTGATCCGCGGCAGATTGGTGTCGTTGTCGAGCTCTGCCCGCACGTAGTCGCCCTGCACGGCCGCCGTCAGACGGCGCGGGCCGGTCAACAGGTCATACGATAGCTCGGCTTCGCCGCCGTAAAAAGTAGCGTCTCCGGCCACGTAGTCGACAAGCTGGAACTCACCGCCGGGGGTGAAGGCGCCCTCTTCATCCACGAAGTCGGCCTGGCCGTCGGCATCGAATGCGCCGCTGCCGTCTGCGTTTAGACCGCGATCCACGCTGTCGAGATAGATGAAGTCGTTGAAGCGCGTGGCATAGAGCGCGCCGTCAAAGCGGGTGCGCCCGTGAATCTTGCGAAAGCCAAGCTCCACGCTGTTGGATTTCTCAGTATCGAAATCCGCCTCGCCGCGCTCAAAGGTGGCCGTGGCCTCGTGCGGGCCAAAGGAATACAGCTCTTCGGTGGCCGGTGCGCGCTCGTAGTGCCCGACACTCAAGGTGGCCACGTAATCCTTGCCGATCGTGCGCCGGGCGCCGATAGAGCCGCTGACCGGCACATAATCCCTGTCCGGGCGGCCCTGGCTGGTGTCTTCATCCTGATATTCCACGCGCCCCCGCCCTGGAGCATCCAGAGTTCACCCAAGGGGTGTTCCTCGACCCAGAACGCCGCCAGCGAGCGCGTGGTGGTCGGCGGCACGAAGGTTTCGGCCTCACCGAAGGCCTTGTAATCACGGGTGAAACCCTGCAGGCCGAAGGTGCCGGTGAAATCGCGCCATGTTTCGTGCGTGGCCGCCAGACGAAACTCTGTGGTCTGGTTGTCAAAGATCGCCCCCGGCGGGCCCACGGCTTCGCCCTCGGTGTGGCGATAATTGGTGTAGGCCGCCGCGAATTCGAGCGACGACAGCCCGGCCAACGGCTCGAACAGCTCGCCGCGCAGGTCGTAGCGGTTCTGGCTCAGATCAATCTGTGCTTCTTCACCGGGAATACCGTAGTTGCGCCCGAAGTGGCTGGCGGCCGCGCCCACATACCCCCAGTCACCGACCACCGATGTGCCGCCGCTGTAATTGCTGGTATCGGTCGCGCTGTTGTCGATGCGCTGGTTGTCGTTGGCCTTGTAGTCATCGGTCAGGCGCTTCGTGCCCTGCAGGTTCACGGCGATCGGACCGTGGCCGGCGGTGACATCCAGCCGCTCCAGCCGCTGGCCCAGCGTGGCATCGCTGCGCTCGAGTACGGCCTGGCCTTCGATGCCGCGCTCGGGTACATGGTCGGGAATACGATCAGAGACCACGTTCACCACGCCGCCGATCGCCCCCGAACCGTATAACAGCGTCTGCGGGCCCTTGAGCACCTCGATCTTGTCGGCCGCATAAGGGGCAATCGAGACCGCATGATCCTGGCTGATGGTCGAGACATCGGCCGAGCCCAGACCGTTTTCTTGAACCCGGACCCGCGCCCCGGCCAGCCCGCGGATCACCGGCCGGCCGACGCCCTGCCCGAAGTCGGCCGCGCTGACGCCCGGGGTGCGGGCCAGGGTTTCACCCAGCGTCTGGGTCCGCCGGGCGATCAGCGCCTCGCCGTCGAGAATATCGACCGGCTCGATGGCCAGTTCGGGCGACACCGGCAAGGCCAGCGCCTCGACGCTGACCGGCGATAGATCGACCACCGGCGCGGCCGGGGCCGCGGGCAGAGGCTCAGGCGCGGTGCTTTGGGCGTGGGCGCTGGTCGCAGCGAGATAGAGACCGGCCAAGCTGACCAGGCCGGCCCGTCGAATCGTTAATGAATACCACATGGCAAGAAAAACTCGTCATCGATGAAAGACCGCAGGAGGCGGCGTAGAGATCAAGCGATGAACGAATTGGGCGGGCCGCGCGACAGAAACGCCGCCGGCAGCGCTTGAATGGCCCTGTCGGGCCAGGTGGAATACGACACCGGCCGCCAGGCCGACACGACGGCGGCCGGTGTACCACCGGGCGACGGCGCGGCGCCGGCCGGCCCGTGGGCACACACCGTGCACACATGGGTCGCCTCGGGCGTGTCTAGACCGTGCTCCAGCGCGTGGAACAAGCCGAGCAACACGACAACGAGTGCGGCCAGCCAGAGCAGCCTCAACGCGACCGCGTTACGATCAATAGACAAGACACGCCCCCGGACGCCAACCCCGACGTTATCTTATAACGCTTTTAGCCAGACAGTAAGTATTTTGCGGTGGTGCGCCGGAACCGGAAACCGGGAACCGGGGCTAACCTGTCGTGGCCCCGCACGCCCCGTCGGCCACACAGGCCTTGGCGGTCGCACGATTTTCCGGCTGTAGCGTGGTGTGAGATATCGAAAACCGCTCGGCCAGCACGGTTTCGAGCTTCGGCAGAATCGTGGACCACTCGCCGAGATGGCCGATTTCTACATGGGCGGCCAGCGCGCGCTGGCTGGATGACAGCGTCCAGATATGCAGATCGTGTACCGAATGCACGCCCTCGATAGCCGCCAGCGCCTGGCTGACGTCGCGGGCGTTGACGTCGCGGGGTACGCCTTCCATCAGCACGTGCAACACGTCACGCAGCAGCGGCCAGGCCGAGATCGCGATCAGCACACTGACGAATAGCGAGAGGATCGGGTCGATCGGCGTCCAGCCGGTGAGCATGATCACGGCACCCGCGACCATGGCCGCGACCGAGCCCGCCAGATCGCCCAGCACGTGCAACAGCGCGCCGCGCACGTTCATGGTCTGCTCGCCGCGCAGCAGGATGAAGCCGATAATCAGGTTGACCAGCAACCCCAACCCGGCAATCAGCAAGACCACACCGCCGGTCACCGGCGCCGGATCGAACAGACGGCCGATGGCCGAGACCGCAATCGCCACCACGACGCCGATCATCAGCACCGCGTTGATCAATGCGCCCAGCACCTCGGCGCGTTGCAGGCCAAACGAATGCGCGCGCGAGGCCGGCCGGCGGGCCAGCCAGGCAGCTATCGCACCGATCGCCAGCGACGAACTGTCGGTGAGCATATGCCCGGCATCGGACATCAGCGCCAGCGAGCCCGACACCCAGCCACCAACGACTTCCACGAGCGCGAACGCCAGTGTGAAACACAGCGAAAAGACCAGCGTCTTGCCGCTGCCGTGATGATGGTGACCGCCCAGGCCGGCATGATCGTGACCGCAATGCGTGTCGTGATCGTGATCATGGCCGTGGGCGTGCTCGTGTGCGGAATGAGGATGGTCGTGCGCAGCACTCATAATCAATCCTCTGGTTCGGCCCGGGCGATCATGTCGCGCAGCACGCGCTGGACGTGACCATCGGCGGCGACATAGAACACCTGCTTGCCGCGGCGCTCGGCGCGTAGCAGCCGGGCGCTGCGCAGCAGGCGCAGGTGATGGCTGGCCAGCGACATCGATATATCAATGTGCTCCGCCAGCGTGGCCACGCTCTGGGGAGATTCGAGACAGCACACCACCAGCGAGAGCCGATTGGGCTCGCCCAGCAGCCGGAACATCTCGGCCAGACGCGTAGCACGCGCCAGCTCCAGCGAGGAGGTTTCGAGCGTCGACACCATGCAGGCCTCTACGATTGAACGATCATTGTAGCGACCCGGCGCGCGTTATGGTATTGCCCTATCGACAGCCCGCCGGCGATTAAGAAAGCACAGCCGGCGCGTCGCCCGCGCCCGCTCTACGACACGCTCTTGCTAACGGATCAGGCCGAGAACACGTCCACGGCCGTATTCAGGCGAGCCAGCGTCTCCTCCCGGCCCAACAGCACGAGCGTATCGTCGATCGAGGGCGATACCGGGCCGCCGGTCAGGGCGATACGAATCGGCTGGGCCACCTTGCCCATGCCGATCTCCTTGTCCTCGGCCACGCGGCGTACCGTGTTGCCCAGCGTCTCGGCGTCCCAGACGTCGAGTGCGGCCAGCCGATCGTGTACCTCGGCCAGCACCTCCGGCGTATCGGTCTTGATATGCTTCTTCACGGCCTTGGCTGCGTATTCATCGGGCCGGGCGAACAAAAACAGGCTGCCCTCGGCCATTTCGGTCATCAGCTTGCAGCGGCCCTGCTGCACGGCCGCAATAGCCGCGAGACGCTCGGCGGGTACGTCGTGAATATCGTGACGCGCCAGGTGCCAGGCCAGCTCGTCGATCAACTCGGTCGGCTCGGCCATCTTGATGTGCTCCTGGTTCACCCAGGTCAGTTTTTCCGGGTCGAACGTCGAGGCCCCGCCCTGTACGTTTTCGATATCGAAGTGCTCGATCATCTCGGCACGGGTGAAGATTTCCTGATCGCCGTGGGCCCAGCCGAGCCGCACGAGATAGTTCAGGAGCGCGCCGGGCAAGTACCCCTGCTCACGGAACGTCATCACGCCGACTGCGCCATGGCGCTTGGACAGGCGCTTGCCGTCGGCGCCCAGAATCATCGGCACATGAGCATAGCGCGGCAGATCGCCCGCATCGCCGACCAGCGCCTTGAGGATGTTGATCTGGCGCGGCGTGTTATTGACGTGATCATCGCCGCGAATGACGTGGGTGATCCCCATGTCCAGATCGTCGACCACCACACAGAAGTTATAGGTCGGCGTGCCGTCGGCGCGGGCGATGATCAGGTCGTCGAGCTCGCTGTTGGCGATGGTGATATCGCCCTTAACCTGGTCGGGGATGACCGTATGGCCCTCAAGCGGCGTGGCAAACCGAATGACCGGGTCTACGCCCGCAGGCGGCTCGGGCAGCGTCTTGCCCGGCATGGGCCGCCACGTTCCGTCGTACTTGGGTTTTTCACCGGCCGCACGCGCGGCCTCGCGCATGGCCTCGACTTCTTCGGCTGTGGAATAACACGGATACGCCTTGCCCTCGGCCAGCAGCGCTTCTATCACCTCGCGGTAGCGATCAAAGCGCTGGGTCTGGTACGTGATCGGCCCGTCGGCGGGCAGGTCCAACCAGTCCATGGCATCGAGAATGGCTTGTACGGCCTCGGGCGTGGAGCGCTCCAGGTCCGTATCCTCGATACGCAGCACGAATTGCCCGTCGTTCTGTCGGGCATACAGCCAAGAATAAAGCGCGGTACGTGCACCGCCGATATGCAGATAACCGGTGGGGCTAGGAGCGAAACGAGTGACAACGGGCATGCAGGCCAACCCTTGGAGAACGTGACGGTTGTAAACGCGTAGTTTAACAACGCTGGCCCGAGTCGCTCGTCGAGCTGTCGGCCCAAAGCGCAGGCCCCGCATTCAATAGGTTACGGTAATCACCAACGTATCGACATACTGTCCCGGCGCCACATCCTGGCGCGCGAACGCTCTCGCATAGATCGGCACGCTGACCGTGCTTGGAATGAACCGGATGCCACCGGCCGAAAAACCGACGGTGCCCGTGCCGCGGCTGCCGTCGCCAAAGACGGTGCTGCGCCCCGGGTCGGTATACAGATTATAGGCCAGACGCTGCGCGCCGTTGCTCATGGTGCGGCTCGCATAGTTTCCGCTGATTCCCGTGCTGATACTGATGCTGCCGACATCGGGACCGAGAAGCCGGCCGTTACACGTCACGCTGACCGAGCCCATGCTGTCCCGCGGCGCGCCGTCGATCGGGCTGTAGATCCCGAATGCGATGGATTGGCTGGTCACGGTCGTGCAGTCTGCCCAGCTCGAAAGACTGGCCCCGGCCAGCAACAAGCCGATGAGACGAGCAATCCAATAGATACTCATGGAGCAGCCACCTCACAACGTATAACGCCTAGGTCGGGCTGAACCTCGGATGCTTCTGGATACGTGACCACAAACGAACAGGCCGGGGCCGGCTCCGCGACGTGGAATCGATTACGGCCGGGCCGCAAGTCGGTCAGATACGTAAACCCCTCATAGCCCACCGGAAATCGAGCCTTGCCGTCATCGGCGACAAGTTCGGTACCGGCCGGCAAGGGTTGGCCGCTGGCATCACGCACGGTCAGCGTCGCACTACGGGCGCGCGAAATCGGAAACCGTGTCACGGTTCCGCTGCGAAAATACGGCGCAGCGTTCTGGCTCAGATCCGCGATGCGCGCATCCAACGGCAAATCGGCCGGATCTACCCGGAGCGTATTCGCCTGGTAAGCCAACAGCTGCGGCACCAACAGCCGGCCGTCGGCGTCGGTACGCCCAACCAGTTGGTTTTGGTTATACACGCGTACGTTGGACATCCCGGCCACGTCGACGAGCGCGAAGCTGCTGTCGATTCGTCGCGAGGCAAATACTCCGCCGCCGATGGCCGCCAAGCCGCCGATGGCCTCGGCTTGATACGTGGTACGCCCGTTGAACTCTGCAGCACCCAGCCGATATGTGCCGTAATTCGTTCGGGCTGCGGCCTCGGCCAACGAATTCGCGCTCGCGCCCGTACCGGCCTGCAGGCGATAGCCGATGCCCGGCCCGACCGGCAGCGAGCGCTGAATCTGTGCGAACCCGTTCAGTGCATCTTCCTCGAGTGACGCCCCGCGCTAGCCGTCGTTCGCTCGCCCAGCGGCAGCGTGAACAACAGCTGTCCGGCGTACCCGCGCTCGCTGCCGCTACGGGTTTGAAACACGCCAAGCGAGGCAAACCCCGGCCCCAGAGGGCGCGACAGATTGACGTTGAAAATAGCGATACGGGCCTGGTCGTAATACTCACGCGCCACATAATTTCCCGCCAGGCTGCCCAGCACACCAAGCGAGACGCCGAGATTGGCGCTAACGGTCTCGCGCGCTTCCAGAAACAGACCGTTATCGGCGCCCACAGGGCGATAATCCGCGCTCGCGCGCTCGATCGCCGCACCGTAAGAAATATTCGCCCACTGTTGATTGAACCCGACCCGGGCTTTGAGACCGGCGCCAGACGCCGCGTGACTGCCGGCCAGCGCCGTTTGGATGACGCCCGCCTCGAATACCTTCACGGTCGCCGAGGCGCCGCCGGTCTGAGCGCGGGTCTGGGCGGCTGAAAACACCGCCGCGGTTACGCGATCGGTCAGTCCCTGGCGCCACAACCCGTTGGCGACGGCCTGGCCGTAGTCATTACTTTCTATCGCGAAGTTTTCTCGCAGGACGCCCGCCGAGAAGGAAAAATCATGCAGGCCGGGCTTGAGCAGCTCGTTGGTGATGAAAAATGGCTGTGTAATCAGGGTCTCGCGGCCCAGCGCGTCTCGGACCTGCAGGCTGACGGTGCCACGACCGGTGCTAACCGGTAACGCCCGCGTAGCAAATCCCCCGGCCGGCACGTCCTGACTGCCGCGCAATACATTGTCGATATAGACGTCTACCGTCGACGGCAGACTCGTCTGGCCCCGCAAGGTGGGCTGGGGAAAGGTCAACAGATACGGCTGGGTGGCGAAGTTGGTCCCGTATTGCACCCCGGCAAAGCGAACCGCATTGCCGATGGCGTCCGGCCGCGAGATCGCATCTCCCACGCGCAGCGTGCGCGCATGGCGCGGGTCGTCGTAGGACAACGTGGACTCCAGACGCAGCACATCATCGCCGAAAACCGCATCGCGATAGACCAAATCATTGGTGGCTACGCCCCAGGGGCCGAAGACACCGGTCTCGAACGCGGCCGAATAATCCGCCCCAGGCGACTCACCGAACGACAGCAGATCATAATTGGCGAACGCCCCGATGCTACGGGTGGCAGGTACGGCGGGTGCGGCTGACGATAAATCAATACTGCTAAGCGTACGGATGGCGGCGGCCGGCACGTCCAGCACCAACCGCGACTGCGCGGTCTCGATATGCCAGCGCGCTCCGGCGATGGCCGAAAGCGGTCGAAACACGTCGCCGTCAACAACTTCACGCCGATCGCCGCTCATCGCCAGAGCGTATTCATCGACGACGGCCTGGCTGGCGTAGACCGCATCGTCTGGGCCAACGAGAAAAAACGCGTCATCACGCGCCACGCCGTTCAACGTAAGCGCCAGCAGTTCCACACGCCGCGTATCCGGACCCGCGGCCAACCGGTCGTCGGCCGGCGTGGCCGCCTGGCCCGGCGTCCATGTTAAGGCAATCACCCCGGCCAGCAGCCACGCCGACGAGCGCGTTGCGCGAAGCAGGCATTGGGTGACTCGTCGACCCCCCGATGCCCAGGCCGGCCGCGGCGCCTGTGCCCCGCAGAGCCGCCGATGGGCCGCCGGCGCGCCGGCTTGCTCAGTTCTGCGCAGGCCTCGACCTGTTCCACGCCGCAGCGGCGCAGTGTTGAGGTGCTCCGCCCTGCAGTTTGGCGGCACACAGCCCTTGGGACACGTAGCGGCCTGCCTGTTAAAGCCCTCAGACGGCACAACAGCACGCGCTACGAGCCGAGCGTCAGCTGATCCCGACGATCCCCGTGATTGGTGTCAGCCCGGACGGTGATGGTCTGGCCCGTCTCCGGCAGTGGACGGCGTGTGGTCAGCGTCCAGGCCTGTGCACGTCCTGGCAACACATACATGAGCGAGGGCGCTGAATCGGTCAACCCGAGCGCGCCGTCACCTGACGACAGATTAAGCTGGGTAATCTGTAGATGGGTATTGCCCGTGTTTTCGACCGAGAGCTTCAAGGTATCCGAACTCAGTCGGGTGGCCGTCCACTGAGACTCCGTGCGCACCGGCTGACCGGGCGCGATAAAAACCGGCAGATTGATCTGCAGCGCGATACGCAGCCCCGGTCCGGTTGCCTCTTCCGCCGGCGGGACCTCTTTCATCAATAGTCGATACGCACGCTCATCCGGGGCATCGGGCGCGGCTTGACGCACGCCCACGCGCACAACCTGACGTTCGCCGGGCGGCACCGTAAAAACAGCCGGCGTGACGACCAGCGCCCGTGTCGGCAGATATTGATCTTCGGCGCCGATGCTTTGATTCCACTCGAAGAGCTGGGCCTGCAGTATCGCCGGCCGGTCGCCGCGGTTGTTGACCTCGATGGTGCCGCTCGATTGACCGGGCGCCAACTCCAGGCGGACCGGCGACACATTGAGCGACGAGGCCGCCGCCGAGCCCCACAGTACCGCTGCAGATACAACACCCGCGCACACGAGGCGCTGCACGACATGAAGCCGCCTGACGTCGAAGAATCGCATCGAAAAACGCCCGGGCCGGATCAGTACGTGATCGTGGCAACGACCGTATCGGCATAGGCCCCCGGCTGAACGTCCTGGCCTCCGGGCACCTGCCCATAGACAGTGCGTGCCTGAGGCGTGGCGATCAGCACGCCGTTACCGGTGCCGCTGATCGTCTGCGTGCCGTTGGTGCCGTCGCCCCAGATCGCGGTGCGGGCCGAATCGGTATAGAGCTGGTATTTCAGCAGGTTATCCGCCGGGCCGCGCATCGCACGGCTCGAGAACGCTGTCGCATTGCCCGCGTTGGCGCCGGTATTCAACGCAACGGTGTAAGGGGTCGATAACGTACATTTCACGTTAACGGTGCTGGTTTGGTTGACCGCGGTTCCGGCCAGCGGGTCGTAGTTGCCGAACGCCAGGTTCGTGGAATCGATCGTACAGTTCTTGAGGACCGTCGCGGTCACTTGAAATGTGCTGGTCTTGGTATCGCCCCAGGCCGGACCGGCCAAAGCCGCGAGCAGCGCAACGCCCGTGATTACAGCCTGAGACTGCTTCTTGTAGATGTTCATGAGAAAGCCTTGCCTGTTACTTCAAGGAGCAAAGGCTCGGCGACACGTCGCGTCCAGGAATAAGATCAGGACATTGAGATTCGCCAACGAATACGTTGCTCCGCAGGCCGACATCGGCATCTGCAGTTCTAAATTTATATCAAGACGTCAAAATTATTAAGCATTTTTACATCGATTTCTATTATATCGCTTCATTATTATTTTTACGCAACTAAAAGGTCGTTGATTCCCAAACAAAAAGACACCCTGGCACGCCGGTGGTTTGGTCATATCAAGTCTCCTAAAGTACAGCGGCATCAAAAAAAGCCATGGACCATAAACCGTGGTTTATAAGAACATTCATTTTTTGGAGAACAATCGATCGTAAGGCTATGCCGCATGGGGTTGTATCGCACAGACGGTTGATACTCGGCTTTAATGCCCCGACTTTCGACAGCGCAGCGGGGTTGGAATCGAACGCTTCAACGCAATCGCAAGCATGAACAGCGAAAGACTGCGGCATCCGTTAGCACAACAATCCGCTGATGCGACGCCCGTGCCGACGTGTCTTGATTAGATCGCTCCGACAGGCTTATGACGCGAGCCCCACCACGACAATTCGCCGTCCTTGGCAAACGGCTGATCACCCCCAATATGTGGCGTCTCACGTTGGGCGGTGCGGGCATGGCTGGCTTTCCCCGGGGATACGCAGGCGGCAGCATCAAGCTCTTGTTTTCGCAACCGACGAGCTCTCGCCCGCTACGCCGCACCTATACAGTGCGCCAACAGAGCGCCAAGACGATCGATATTGATGTGGTGCGTCACGCCCATGGCGGCCCGGCCGCGCGCTGGGCCGAGCAAGCGACGATCGGTGATCGTATCGCGGCCAGTGGTCCGGCCACCCCCAAGCGGCTCAACCACGACGCCGACTGGTTTCTGCTGACCGGCGATATGCCGGCACTGCCCGCGATCGGGGCCGCTATAGAGGCCTTGCCGTCCAACGCCCGTGGGCGTGCGATTATCGAGGTCATAGACCGGGCCGATATCTATCCGCCCGACGCACCGCCGGGCCTACAAATCGAGTGGCTGATCAACCCGAATCCCGGCCAGCAAACGAATCTCTTGGTGGATGCCGTGCGCCAGATGATCTGGCCGCCGGGCATGCCGTCGGTATGGGCAGCCTGTGAGTTTCGCGCCATGCGCGCGCTCAAGACCCACCTACGCGACGAGCGCAAAGTCAATCGCGCGCGGCTGTATATCGCCAGCTATTGGCAGCTTGGCCAGCCCGAGGTCGGCTAGGGGCGCGCTGCACAACCTTTTCGCGGGCCGCGCCCGAGTCCTCACCGACGGCGTGCCGAGGCATTTAGACTCGACGCGCCGGGGGCGGGCAACTCAAGTCTGGTATCGCAGCCGCCGCGTCTCGGAGCCGAGCCGCTTTATCACCGGGGCTTGGCGCGCGCTTGATCGACGTTAGTGTTCGCCGCTGCGCCATTTGTTACGGGGCTAGGGCGTGTTGAGGTTTCATCCGAGCGCCGCGTTGGCGTCCGCAAATCGTGTCCTGCAAGGCGCGAGTCGCCGCATCGTGGC
>DCKU01000132.1 GCA_002320455.1 Salinisphaera sp. UBA1666 | reverse complement strand
AATCTACTGAGAGGTCACACCTAGCCCGGCGTTGGCCCCTCGGGCGTCGATCCGTGGCCACAGGATGGCTGAAACGAACGTAGCCAACAGCGGGCCGAAAAAGACCGAACCGATCTTGTTGATGGCCTCGATCAGCGTGTCGGCCAGGTGCCCGGTGACAAACGCCAGCCCCAGACACACCACGCCCCAGAACAGTGTCGTCCCATGCGATAACCGCATGTAGGCGCGATCATTATACCCGGCACGGGGCAGCAGAAAATCTTCGACCGAGGCCGCCGATAATGAGTTGATGGCCGAGCTCACCGACGACATGGCCGCCGAAAAGATCGCAA
This sequence comes from Salinisphaera sp. UBA1666, assembly GCA_002320455.1. Lineage (GTDB taxonomy): Bacteria > Pseudomonadota > Gammaproteobacteria > Nevskiales > Salinisphaeraceae > Salinisphaera. The sequence continues at coordinate 4,554 of DCKU01000132.1, read as the reverse complement.
CGATCAGCAGGCCGGTGAGACCGGGGGCCAGCGCATCGCGTACGAACAGCGGCACCAGCAGATCGGGCTGCTCGGCGATCACGCGCGACGTCGCATCGTCGGCCTGGGCTGCGAGCGTGCCCAGAATCAGGCCCATCAAGCAGTAACAAGCGGTAATCGGAAACCGCAGCAGCCCGCTGGCCAGCAGCGTCCGGCGCACGGTCTTGGCGTCGCGCGCCGATAGCAGCCGCTGCGCCTGGGACTGATCCGCGCCGTAATAGGCGCAATACAGAAACAGGCCGCCGATGAGTATGGGCCAGAACCCAAAACCGCGATCGTCGCCCACGCCCCAGCCCGAGAAATCCACGGCCACCAGGCGAGACGGCGCGACCTGGGCAGTAAACGCCTGCCAGCCACCAAGACGCTCCAGGCCAACGAGCGTACAGACCGCCAGGCCGACCAGTAGCAACCCCATCTGAATCGCATCGCCGTAAACGACGGCTTTCATGCCGCCAAGATAGCAATAGGCCAGCGTCACCAGACCAATAGCCAGAATGGTCGCCGCCAACGACAGGCCGAGCGCGTGGGTCAGGATCAGGGCAACGGCATACTCATCACGCCCGTGGCAAACGCCCGCGACAACTGGAAGACGGCCGAGAGCAGAAGCCGCGTGCTTCGCGCGAAACGCTGCTCGAGAAAGCCATAAATACTGACCACGCCCGCCGCGTACAGAGTCGGGAAAAACGCCACGATGAGCACGATCATGGCTAGCGGCACCGCGAACTCGTAGGTCAGCCATATCAGCCCGCCGCCGGCGCGTGCCCCCACGAACGCCGGCGCCGAGATGAAGCTGGCCGAGGACAGCTGGGTGGCCGCCGCCGACAGACTCAGCACGAACCAGCCGAAGGACCGGTCGCCCAGAAAATACTGGCGGCCGGAGGCATGGGCTTTAAGACGCTGACCCAGCCACAGAAAGCCGCTGATATAGACAGCGATGACTAGATAATCCAGCCAGGTCATGGCGGTGGTCAGGCCCCGTGTGCCCATCGAGTGTCGGCTCATCGTATCGAATGTCCAGCCGCCAGAGGCCGGGCACATTCATTGCGCACAATCCTGCGTTATACAACGAAAGTAGAACCGGCGGGCGCCGATGACGCTGCTATCGTCGCCAATCATTATTCGAAACAGTGATTTGAATCACACGAGGAGACCCAATGGCAGAACAAGACAACACGCCGAGCCTGGCCAACCCCGGCCCACTTGGCCTGGTTGGCTTTGGCCTGACCACGGTGCTGCTGAGCCTGATCAACGCCGGTCTGCTACCGGCCGGCGGGGAACCCGTGGTTATCCCGCTGGCTTTGGCCTACGGAGGGCTGATCCAGCTGATCGCCGGGCTGTTGGAATATCGCACCGGCAACACCTTCGGGATGGTGGCCTTTCTGAGCTACGGGGCGTTCTGGTGGTGGTTCGCCCTCATGCTGCTGCTAGGCGACAACGGGTTGTTGGATCTCTCCAAGGCCGGCTCCACCATTGGCGTTGCGCTCGTGCTCTGGGGCGTCTTCACGTTTTATATGTGGATTGCCACGTTCAAGCTCAGCAAGGCGCTCTGGTTTGTGTTCCTCACGCTCTGGGTCACGTTCTTGTTGTTGGGGGTCGCCGCTGCTGCCGGTATGCCGGCACTGCACGTTCTGGGCGGTTATCTCGGCATCGTCTGCGGTGCATCGGCGATGTACACGAGTTTCGGTGAAGTCACCAACGCCACGTTCGGTCGCGCCGTGGTTCCGCTGGGCGCTCGCTAGTTTTGTCTTGCCGTCGCGCGCGTCCTGGCGAAGATGGCCAAGCCATCATGCCCCCGCGTGGCTGATCGTTGCCCGACGCACTCACGTGACCCGGGCACGCGTCACAAGCGCGGGTTTGGCGGCCCGCGGCCTGGCTGAAGCGCTCACCTGATGTCGACGAAGCCGCGGTTGTATACCGCGGCTTTTTGTCGCACCGGCCTCGTTGCGTAAGCCAAAAAACGAAAGGCTTGCTAGTCTCATGACATGCGCCAACGTGGCTCGAATATGACGACCAAACCACCGGTACCACCGTTTACGCACGACAGCGCGACCGCCAAGGTGCGCGCCGCCGAAAACGCGTGGAATACGCGCGACGCCGAAAAGGTGGCTCTGGCCTATACGCCGGATAGCCGCTGGCGCAACCGTGATCGTTTCATTCGCGGACGCGACGAGATCACCGCCTTTCTAAAAGACAAATGGGCGCGCGAATTGGACTATCGCCTGATCAAGTCGCTCTGGGCCTTTGATGACAACGTCATCGCCGTGCGCTTTGCCTATGAATATCGCACCCAAGACGACGTATGGTTCCGCGCCTACGGCAACGAAATGTGGCGTTTTGATGCCAACGGCCTGATGGCACGCCGCGAGGCCAGCATTAACGACGTGCGCATCGCCGCCGACGAGCGTTTGTTCGTCTGGCCGGCCGGGCCGCGGCCTGAAGACCACCCCGGCCTCGACGAGCTGGATCTGTAACCGACTCACCCACCCGAACGAAACCTTCGTTCTTTACGCACTACTGGAGACCACCATCATGGATACGGCCGACCAAGCCCTCGAGCGACTCAAGAAAGGCAACGCCGCGTTCGTTGCCAACAAGGAACAAGAACAGTCGCGGCGTCTGGCACCGACCGAAACCCACAAGCCCTACGCCATCATCGTGGGCTGTTCAGACGCCCGCGTCCCGGCCGAGCAGCTCTTCGACGCCGGCCCGGGTGACCTATTCATCATTCGCGTGGCCGGCAACATCGTGGGCCAGACCCAGCTGGGCAGCATCGAATACGCTGCGGCCAACCTCGGCACGCGCTTGGTCGTGGTACTGGGCCATACCCAGTGCGGCGCCGTGGGTGCCACCGTGGGTGAGCTGATGAACCCGGGCGGCGACCACTCGGATAACCTGAAATCGCTGGTCAACGAAATCAGCCCCTGTGTGCATGAATTGATGACCGGGGATCTGGCCAAGGACGAAAAAGCCCTGGCCGCGGCCGGCGTACGGGCCAACGTGGAGCAGTCCATGCGTCTGATGCGCCAGCGCTCCAAGGTTCTGGATGATCTGGCCAACAACGAGGGACTGAAGATCGTCGGTGCCGAGTACGCCATCGAGACCGGCGAAGTCGACTTCTTCAAGGCATAAAACGATGCGGCCCACGATCCTGGCCTTCGACGTATTCGGTACCGTCGCCGACTGGCACGGCAGCGTGGCGCGCGAAGCCGCTCGCCGCGCGCCGGATATAGACGCCGGTGCCTTTGCGCGCGACTGGCGTGCCGGTTATCGACCGGCCATGGATCGTGTGGCTCGCGGCGAGTGGGCCTGGCAGACCATCGATGCCCTGCATCGACGCCTGCTGGACCCGCTTCTGACACGTTACGGCCTGGCCCACTGGAGCGAGGCCGAACGCGCTGATTTCAATAACGTCTGGCACCGGCTTGACGCCTGGCCGGACGCGAAGGCCGGCATCGCGCGCCTGCGCGAGCAGTTCATATGCGTAACGCTGTCCAACGGCAACGTCAGCCTGCTGGTCGAACAGGCCCGACACGCCGGATTGACTTGGGATACGGTGCTGTCGGCGGAGCTGTTCGGGCATTTCAAGCCCCACCCCGCCACGTATCTCGGCGTGGCCGAGCTGTTTGCCTGTCGTCCCGCCGATGTCTGCATGGTGGCCACCCACCAAAGCGATCTGGACGCCGCGCGCGACCACGGGCTTTTGACGGCTTATATCGAGCGCCCGATGGAATTCGGCGCCGACGCGCCGAAAACCGCAAGCCCGCCGTCGGCCAACGACTGGCACGCCACCGATCTCGAGAACCTGGCCCACCAGCTCACCGCCCGGTCTTGAGTTTTTTTCCAGGCCGTACATGAACTGGCTGGCCCATCTCTGGCTGGCCGATCAGAGCCATACCTCCGCGGCGGGTCAGATGCTCGGCGATGACATCAAGGGACGCATCACGCCCCACACGTCACCGCTCGGACATTTCGTTGCCACTGGTATCGTTCTGCATCGCCGTATCGATCAGGCCGCAGACGCCCACGAACGACATCGCGACTTGCGCGCGCTATTTCAGGGCAACCGGCGGCGCTATGCCGGTATCGCGGTAGACATTGGCCTGGATTATGCGCTGGCCCGAACATGGACAGCGTTCAATCCAGAGTCGTTGGTCGTGTTTGCAAAGCGTCAGGCCGCGGCTATTGCAGCCGAGTGGCCGGCCGAGGCTTTGGGCCGCTCCGCGCCATCGGCCGCGCCGTTTGCGCGTCTTTTGACCGGTTACTCGCGTCTGTCTGCGGTGACACGTGCCTTGGCACACGTCGAGTTGCGGCTTCGACGCCCGGTATCCCTGACGCCAATGGCTGACACGATCGAGTACCACCGCGCCGACTTCGAGCAGGCCATCGGGCCGATTCTGGCCGACCTGCTGAATGTCGTGACCGCGCGGCCGGGCGAACGTTGCCGCTGACGGCAGGCCCGGCCGCGTCGCGTCGCCAATCGCCCAGGGCGTATCGTCATAAGATAAGGCGGCGCAT
>DCKU01000113.1 GCA_002320455.1 Salinisphaera sp. UBA1666 | reverse complement strand
GAGGTTATGCAGAGCTTCCCTAGCAATCCCGAGAGCAGGCTTAACCGCTGCGTGTCGTTGCCGGGGCGATGTCCGCCAGCGGACGTATTGTGTCCCAGCGGCGACAGCTCGGGCATTGCCAGTGCAGATAACGACTCGAAAAGCCGCAGCCGTCACAGGCGTGTGTCGGCGCCTGACGGATAATCTGGCCGAGCGCTTGGCGCAGGCTGTCCAGCGGCCCGTTCAAGCGTGTGCGGCCGTGGGCGGCCGAATATTCCAAGAGCGTATGAAACGCCAGCCAGTTGGCCTGCCCCTGTAGATAGCGCGATAGGTGCGCGATCGCCTCGTCGAGACGGCCCGCCTCGTACAGCGACTTGGCACGCCCGATATGAGCCGGCGCCGCATCAGTTCGTGCCAGCATTTGATCGAAGAAACGCAGCAGTCCGTCAATATCACCGAGCCCGCGGCACGCTGAAATGACCGGCTCGACGATCTCCATGATTAGCCGACTATCCTGCACAATGACACGACGGAATGCCCGAATGGCCTCGTCGTACGCCTCGACCGACAGCTGGTAACGCCCGCGCATGAGATTAGCCCGCGCACACGAAGGGCTGACCCGCTCGGCTTCACGGAGTGCGGCAAACGCGCCGGTGACGTCGCCGGCATCAAAAGCATCCCCGGCCCGCTCGCAATGGTATTGCGCCACGACCCTGTCCATCGACACCTCATCGAGACGTGCTATCCGACGCGCAATATCGATCGCCGCGTTCCATTCACGTGTCTGCTCGTGAATGCCCAGCAGCCGTGTGAGACTCGCACCGGCGTGTGCTTGCTCGCCGGCGAGTTCGTCGAACAGCCGCTCTGCTCGATCCAGCACGCCCGCTCGCAGATAATCACAGGCCAGCTCGAAGCGCGCTTGGTTGCGTTGGCCAAGAGAGAGCTGAGGGCGAGCGATCAGGTTCTGGTGCAGCCGGAGCGCTCGGTCGATTTCGCCCTGGCGACGGAACAGGTTACCGAGCGCCAGATGTGTCTCGATCGTATCGTCGTCGATGGCCAATAGACGTGAAAACGTCTCGATCGCCCGATCGGCGTCATCGTTGACTAGGTGGGTGATGCCGCTCGCGTAATCGCGACTGACCGTGCGCGATATCCGGTTGTGCTTGTCGAGATCGCGTTCTGCGCGTGCTCTGGCCCACCAGCCTGATGCCGCCGCAATCGGCAGCAAGAGGACCAGCCAGACAATCGGCTCAGGCATCGGCCCTGCGCGTGCTCCGTAGACTGTCGATTTCGGCCTCGGCGTCCTTCAGCTTACGTTTGGTGCCCGAAAGGCGGGCTCTAAGCTGTACTAGGCGCACCATGAACACGCCCATAGCAATCAACAGGCCTAGCACGAACGAGACGGCAAGCAGAATCACCAGCGGTGCCCGGGTCTGAAGTACGAGCAGATCAATCGGCGCGCTCTGAAAGTTCAGATAGCCGAACAACAAGCCGACCACGGCTGCGATGAAGATGATCAGAATACGAAACAAGCTCAACATGCACCGAGGCCCTGTAGTCGACACGCACGATCGCGGATGAATCGCAGGCGCGCGTCAGCGTCGTTATCGAATCGACTCCATCGACAGCACCCAACGTCTGCACATGGATTCGAACGTTTGTGCATCATACCAGCCGCCGTCGCCGGCCTCACTCTGCCGGCGTCAGATTGACGCGCTCGCGCAGTGCCTTTCCGGGCTTGAAATGCGGGACGTATTTGGGTGGGATTGCAAGCGATTCGCCGGTCTTGGGGTTGCGGCCGTAGCGCGCCGGGCGATGATGCACCGAAAAACTGCCAAACCCTCTTATTTCGACGCGGCCACCGTCGGCCAGCTGCTCGATCATCTGATCCAGAAGATGTCGAACCGCGAGCTCGATATCCTTCTGCGTCAGATCATCGTATTGATCGACCAGACGCTCGATAAGTTCCGACTTGGTCATACAGCGCTCTCCCCGAAACGCCGTCGCGCGGCACCGGGCCGCTGACGTAGCCTCCACGACCTGGACTCCCCCGCCCGGTCGCACCCCACAAAACAACGCCCGACACTGGCAACAAGAGCCAGGCGCCGGGCGCGTTCGTTAAGGCTATTTCAAAACACGAGGTGCTTGCAAGCACCTCGTGTCAGGGCGCACCGATCAGCTGTCGCGATCCGCCATCTGCTCCTTGAGCAGATCACCCAGACTGGTGGTACCAGTCGAGGCATCGGTCTCTGCGTAATCACGCATGGCCTGCTGCTCGTCTTTCTCTTCCTTGGCGCGGATCGACAAGCTGATCGAGCGGTTGCGACGATCGACACCGACGAAACGCGCTTCGACTTCTTCGCCTTCCGACAGCGCGCTGCGGGCGTCTTCCACGCGCTCGCGAGCGATATCCGATGCGCGGATATAACCGGTCACATCGTTGCCGAGATCCACCGTAGCGCCGCGAGCATCCACCGTGGCGATGGTGCCGGTCACGATGCTGCCCTTCGGATGATCGGCTACGAACGAGCCCAGCGGGTCGGTGGCCAGCTGCTTGATGCCCAGCGAGATACGCTCGCGATCGGCATCGATGGCCAGCACGGCCGCCTCAACCTGGTCGCCCTTGGCGTATTCGCGGACCACTTCTTCGCCGGCTTCGTTCCAGGACAGATCCGACAGGTGTACCAGACCGTCGATGTTGCCCGGCAGGCCCACGAAGATACCGAAATCGGTGATCGATTTGATCTGGCCGGTGACGGTGTCACCGCGCTGGTGCTGCGCCGCGAAGTCTTCCCAGGGGTTGGACTGGCACTGCTTCATACCCAGCGAGATACGACGACGTTCTTCGTCGATCTCCAACACCATCACCTCGACCTCTTCGCCTACGGCCACGATCTGGTTCGGGTTGACGTTCTTGTTGGTCCAGTCCATTTCGGAGACGTGCACCAAGCCTTCCACGCCTTCTTCGATTTCCACGAAGGCACCGTAGTCGGTGATGTTGGTGACGTTGCCAAACAGACGGGTGTGCTCGGGATAGCGACGCGCGATGTTGACCCACGGGTCATCGCCCAGCTGCTTCAGGCCCAGCGAGACACGGGTGCGCTCGCGATCGAACTTCAAGACCTTGACTTCGATTTCCGAACCCACGGTGACCACGTCCGACGGGTCCTTGATGCGCTTCCAGGACATGTCGGTGATGTGCAGCAGGCCGTCGATGCCGCCCAAGTCCACGAACGCGCCGTAGTCCACCAGGTTCTTGACGATGCCCTTGAGCACGATGCCTTCCTGGAGCGTGTCCAGCAGCTGCTTGCGCTCTTCGCTGTACTCTTCCTTGAGTACGTCGCGACGCGAGACGACCACGTTGTTGCGCAGACGGTCCAGCTTGATGACACGGAACTCGAGCGGCTTGCCTTCGAGATAGGTGGTGTCGCGTACCGGGCGCACGTCGACCAGCGAGCCCGGCAGGAACGCACGGATGTTGCCGACGTCCACGGTGTAGCCGCCCTTGACCTTGCCACTGATGTGGCCGACCACGGACTCGCTGTTCTCGTAGGCTTCGGTGAGGAAGTCCCAGGTGCGGATGCGCTGGGCTTTTTCCTTCGACAGGCGGGTGGCCCCGAAGCCGTCTTCCACGGCTTCAAGCGCGACCTCGACCTTGTCGCCCTCGGCAACGGTCAGTTCGCCGTTCTCGTCGTAGAATTCATCGACAGGGATCACGCCTTCGGACTTCAGGCCCGCGTCGACGATCACGACATCGTTTTTAACCTCCAGCACCTCAGCATTGATGAGGGAACCGGGCTGCATGGTACGACCCTGCAGACTTTGCTCGAATAGCTCGGCGAAACTTTCAGACATGTGAGGAAAAAATCCTGCGGCGCGACGAGATGCGCCATCGGTTGTTGGCAAACAAAAACACCGCCCGAGGCATTGCACCCCGACCGGACCCGGTTGGGCCGCGCGCCGCAATCAGTCGGCGAGCCAGCCCTTAGCGACCACCAGATCACGCACCTTGCGCGAGGACGTGGCCACATTATCGCCCGTAGTATCAATGACGTAGGCATCGTCCGCCGGCTTGAGCGGCGAGGCCTCGCGTGACGCATCACGCGTGTCGCGATCTACAATTTCGCGATATATCCGCGAGAGATTAGCAGTCTCGTCCGTCGCCGACAACTGATCGTAGCGACGTCGTGCCCGCTCTTCGGCAGAAGCGGTCACGAAGATCTTCAGATCCGCATCGGGAAAGATGACCGTGCCCATGTCGCGGCCGTCGGCGATCAACCCCGGCGAGCCGGCAAACGTGCGCTGACGGGTCAAAAGTGCCTCGCGTACGACAGGTTGTGCGGCCCACTGCGAGGCTGCCTGGGCGATCTCATCCTGTCGGATCGTCTCGGTGACGTCCTCGCCGGCCAGCTCGATACGCTGGGCGCCGGCTTCGGCCAGAAATTGTACGTCGAGCGCACGGGCCAACGCAGCGGCCGCCTCGATATCGACAGCCTTATCCGCTGACAGGCCGGCCCGCAGCGCAGACAGCCCGACAAGCCGATAGAGCGCGCCGCTATCCAGCAGCGACCAGCCCAGCCAATCGGACAACAGCCCCGCCAGCGTGCCCTTGCCGGCGCCGCCGGGCCCGTCGAGCGTGATTACCGGGGACTGCTCGCTCATACGGATTTCTCTTCAACGTCGATAGACAGGCCCGCACGCCCGGCCAGCTCGACGAAATTCGGGAACGAGGTCGCGACATAGTCACAGTCGTCGATGACGATCGGCTCGGCCGCGCGCAGCCCGGCCATGGCAAACGCCATGGCAATTCGGTGATCTTCGTGCGAGGCGATTTCGCCGCCGGTGAATGCGCTGCGCTGGTCATCGCGTTGGCCACAGCCGTGGATCACGATGCCGTCATGGGTTTCGGCGCAGTCGACGCCCAGACGCTTTAGCCCTGCTGCCATGACCGCCAGCCGGTCGCATTCTTTAACCCGTAGTTCTTCGGCGCCGGTGACCCGAGTCGTGCCGTTGGCACAGGCCGCGGCTATGAATAGTGCCGGACATTCATCGATAGCCAAGGCCACCAGATCACCGTCGATGTGGGTGCCATGCAGAGCCCCGCCTCGAACATGAATGTCCGCGACCGGTTCGCCGGCCGCTTCGCGCTCGTCGATCAGGGTCAGATCCGCGCCCATGGCCTGCAACACGTCGATCACACCGCGGCGCGTCGGGTTGATGCCCACCGACTCCAACAGCAGGTCGCTGCCCGGGCTGATGGCGGCCCCCACCAGAAAGAACGCCGCCGACGACAGATCAGCAGGCACCGCAACATCCGAGGCGGTAAGACGCTGCCCGCCGGCCACCGACACGCTCGGGCCCTGGCGTTCGACCGTCACGCCAAAACCGCGCAGCATGCGCTCGGTATGGTCACGACTGATGCCCGGCTCGTGAACCCGGGTGATGCCGTGCGCATACAGGCCAGCCAACAAAACACAGGACTTGATCTGGGCGCTGGCTACCGGCGAGGCGTATTCGATGGCGCTCAGGCGTCGGCCGCCTGATATCCGGAGTGGCGCGCGCCCGCCCTCTTCGGCCGCGATCGATGCGCCCATCCGAGACAGCGGATCGATAACGCGTTGCATGGGGCGCCGCGACAGGCTGGCATCGCCGGTTAGCGTGCTATCAAACGCTTGGCCGGCCATCAGGCCGGAAAGCAGACGCATCGAGGTACCCGAGTTGCCAAGATCGAGTGCTCTGTCCGGCGCCACGAGACCGTGCAGGCCACGGCCTTCGATCACTCGAGCGCCGTCTTCGATGCGGTGCGCCACGCCCATGGCCTCGAAGGCCGATAGCGTGGCCAGACAGTCAGCGCTTTCCAGAAAACCGCTGATACGACTGGTGCCCTCGGCCAGTGCCGCGAACATAATCGCCCGATGAGACACCGATTTATCGCCGGGAACATGCAGGCGTCCGGTCAACCGCCCGCCGGGGGCGACATGAAACAGACGAGACGTCACGATGTACTCTCCTCGGGGCGCCCGTTGAACTCGTCGCGCGCGGCCTTGGCACGCTTGAACACGGCCTCGATGGCCGCGTGATCGTCTTTGTCGATCGCCGCGCGCAGATGCTTCAAGTTGTCGATATAGGTATCCAGCACGTCCAGAACGGGCGCCCTATTAGCCACGACGATATCGCGCCAAAGCCCCGGGTCGCTGGAGGCGATGCGCGTGAAATCGGCAAAACCGCCCGCGGCGAACGCGAACAGCTCTTGGCGTTCGGATCTCGTGGCCAGCGTGTCGACCAGCGCATAAGCCAGCACATGGGGTAGATGACTGGTCGCGGCGAGAATCTCGTCGTGACGTGCGGCCTCCATCTCGATGACCGACGCCCCCAGCTCTTTCCAGAGACCGACCACGCAGTCCAGCGCCTTGGCGCCCGTGGCATCTGTGGGGGTGACGATCACGCGCCGGCCGTCGAACAGCGTGGTGAAGCCCGCCTCGAGCCCCTGGTTCTCGGTGCCGGCGATCGGATGGCCGGGCACGAAATGCACCAGCCTCTGGCTTAGATGGTGCTCGGCCAGCCGCACAACGCTCTGCTTGCTGCTCCCCGTGTCGGTGATGATCGCATCGGCCGGCGCGTGCGCGGCGATCTGATCAAAAACCGTGGCCAAGGCGGCCGGCGGGACAGCAACGATAACGAGATCGGCGTCGGCCACAGCGGTTGCGATATCGGCATGACAGGCATCGACCAGTCCCAGCGTGAGTGCGCGCTTGGCATCGGCTTCGGTTTCGACAGCGCCGACCAGCGTGCCGCGAAAACCGGCCCGGTTGATGCCGCGCGCCATCGACCCGCCAATCAGGCCCAGTCCCACGATGGCTACGTGCTTGGCGTTGAAGAAATGTTTCTTCTCGCTCATTGGCTCATCACCGTATCCAAGGCGCTGAGAAACGCTTGGCTTTCTGCGCTCGATCCCACCGTTACGCGCAGATGCTGGGCCAGGTCATAGCTGGCCAGCGGGCGCACGATCATGCCCTCGCGCAGCAGCGCGTCAAAGACTTCTTGCGCGTCACGTCCGGTGTCGAAGGTGACGAAGTTGGCCTGGCTGGGCAGACAGGCAAAGCCGCGGGCTTCCAGCTCTCGCGCCAGACTCGCACGCTCGGCCGTGTTCGAGGCGACTGAGCGCTCGATGAAGGCCGTATCGGCCAGCGCGGCTTTTGCACAGTGCATGGCCAACGTGTTGACGTTGAAAGGCGCACGCACGCGATTGAGAAAATCGGCAATCCGCGGGCTGGATAGGCCGTATCCGAAACGCAGAGCCGCCATCCCGTAAATCTTGGAAAACGTACGCGTGACGATCAGATTGGAATAACGCGCCAGCCACTCGGTCACCGGCGGGTGTTCGGCCACGCTCTGATATTCGATATAGGCCTGGTCCAGCACCACCACCACATTAGACGGCACCCGATCCAGAAAACCGGCCAGCGTGGCGTTATCGATCCAGGTGCCGGTCGGATTGTTCGGGCTGGCCATGAAGATCACGGCCGTTTCTTCGTTCACGGCACCCAGCATGGCCTCCAGATCGTGGCCATAGGGCATATCGGCCGCGGGCCCGAGCGCCGGCACTTCACGCACGGTCGCACCGACCGCCTGCGACACGATGGGGTAGACCGCGAACGCGTGCTGGGATACGACAGCGTTACGCCCGGGCCCCAAAAAGACGCGCGCGGTCAGCTCCAGAACGTCGTCGGAGCCGTTGCCCAGGGTCAGCTGACCGGTCGCCACGCCGTGGCGCTCGGCGAGTGCGCTTTTGATCTCGTAGCCGGCCCCGTCGGGATAGCGATACAGCGCGCCGTCGAAATGGGCCAACGCGTCTTCGGCCGCCGGCGAGGTGCCCAACGGATTCTCGTTGGAGGCAAGCTTGATGATCGAGGCGAGTCCCAGCTCTCGCTTGAGATCCTCGACCGGCTTGCCGGGCACGTAGGTCTTGAGCCGGGTGATCCCGGCGTGCGGCATGGGTTCCATGTGTTGCGACATGAGCGAGCTCGAGTAGGGGCGCGGTAGGTCTAGGGCCTGTTGATGTTCCATACGAGCCCGCGCCAAGCGCTGTTTTGCGGCAAGACGAGGCGTAGCGCGCGCTGCGCAGTCATTCTGCGCAAGCGTGCTAGAACGCTGGATTGCCGCAAAACAGCGCTTG
>DCKU01000086.1:10514-10993 GCA_002320455.1 Salinisphaera sp. UBA1666 | reverse complement strand
TATGAAACCTCAACAGACCCTAGCGCTGGTTTTCAAAAAAAGGCCGCGAAAGCGGCCTTTTTTATGCGCGATGGGTGCGCTCGTTATTGCTTCGGTTGGCTGATTGCGCCCGAGCTAGCGGCCACCGGCTGATCCTGCTCATCGGCCGGCCTGGTGATCTCGAACTCGGCTTTTGCCGGCTCGCCGTCGGCCTTCTTTATCGCGTGGTGCGTGGCCGCGTCGCCGTAAGTCTCGTCCTGTCCGGGGCCCTGTGAGTGCAGCATCGCGACCAGCGTCTCGCCTGCCTTGACCGGCGCGTTTAGCGTCACGGTGATGTTCTCGTAGTGGCCGGCTGACAGGTGCAGCGTGCCGATCGGGTCGCCTGAGAGCTGCCCGTCTTTATTGCGATAGTGGATTACGATCCAGCCGGGGTCGGGAAGATCGGCCGAGCGAACCAGCAGCTCGCGGCCTGCGACGCTTTGATCGCTCATCTGCAGGCG
>DCKU01000086.1:0-10191 GCA_002320455.1 Salinisphaera sp. UBA1666 | reverse complement strand
GGCCGCCGTATGATCCTCGCGTGCGGTCGATGTCTCGCCGGTTTTTGACGGACTCATGGCCGTTGCGTTGGTGGCGCCGGTATTTGGCGTGGTCGCATCCTGGGCCGCGGTTGCCGGCAGTGCCACGACGAGCGTGAGTGCGCCGAGCAGTGCCGCGGTCAGCGCGGGACGAGCCGAAAAGCATTTTGACGTACGAAACATGATTTACCTCGAAGTGACTGGGCCGGCCAGCCGTGCCCGTAGAAGAAATTAACTCATCGCACCAGGCTGGCAGAAAGTGGCGGGGCCATGCCGGCCGCGACTTCCAACCAGCCTTGTGAGAGTTTGTCGACTAGCGCGGGATAGCCGTCCTGATCCAAATCGACATCGCGCTGGAAGTTTTCGCGTCGCACCAGTGCTCCCTGATCGTTGCGCAACATCCATACGCCGGCAATATGGGCCTGTCCGTCCTCGCTGCCGTAGAACTTTTCGACGCGCGTGATCAATTCGTAGGCCGAATCGCCGCGCGCCTTGCCCCGCTGTACGTTGGCGTTATGTAGCCGCTGGCTGATGACGTTGTACAGCGTATCGGTCAGCTGGCCCGCCAGCGGCGCCGCCCAGCGATTGTTGTTGGCGATGACGACTTTGTACGGCGCAGTCTGGAATACGATGCCGCCCTGATTGAGATAGTCGGCGACGGCCACCTGGCCGACGGCCAGGGTCGGTGCGTTATCGATCGGCGTGCCGGCAGCCGGCGCCGGGCCGTCGTCGAGAACGAACAGCGATGTGCCGGCGTCGGGGGCCGAGGCACAGCCGGCCAGAAACGCTAACGTCAGCAGGCTCAAGCAGGCGGCGAGGCGCGATCTCATGGTCATGGTTTAGCTCTTGGCACCGGGTCTTCGCCGTCTGGCCGGCCGAAGATCAGGGCATTGGGATGGTCCCGGAGGGTTTTCGTCAACGGCGCGGCGTCGTCCAGCATGCGGTTCAGGCGGTTCAGCGTATCGTTGAACTGGCGATAGGCCGGTGCACCCTGTTGGAAGTTGTCCAGCGTTTGTTGCAACTCGCCCAACGTGTCGCTGATGTCCCGCGTCATGTTCTGTGTAGCCGGCTGACGCAGCAGCTTGTTTACCTCGTCGGTGGTCTTGTGCAGCGTGGAAATCGTGGCTTCAACCTCAGACACGCTGTTCTTGAACTGTCGAATCATCGGGCCGACGTCGATCTGATTCAGCTTGTCCATCAGATCGGAGATCTGCTCCTGGATGCTGGTGATCTGGCTGGGCACGCTCGGGAAGACGGTATAACCCCCTACCGTGGTCTTTTCATAGCTCTCGTCGCGATCGTCAAACGACAGATCGATGAACATGGCGCCGGTCAAGAGGTTGGATGACTTGATGGTCGCGCGCAGCCCGTTCTTGAAGAAATCGATCTGACGCGTCCGCCATTTCTCGTCGCTCCAGTCGGCCCATGCCAGACTCGGGCGCTGTGGCTCGATCGCGATGAGCACGGGTATCCGAAAGCCCGAGAAGCTGGAAAGCTCGAAGCCATCCATATAGAACGGAACCTCTTCGACCGTGCCGACCCGCAGCCCACGATATTCAACCGGCGCACCGGCTGACAGCCCGCGAACCGAGTCGTTGAGCAACACCACATATTCCAGCTTGCGGTCGAAGCGATCCTGTACCGCCGCGTTCTGGGTGGCATAAAGCTTGAAACGATCGCCGTTGGCCACGGTATCGCCCGCCGCCACGCCGTCCGGCAGGCCAAAGGTCACGCCCCCGGCCAGCACGCTCTGCAGCGAGCCGAGCTGTACGTTGACGCCGTCCGAGCCCAGATGCAGATCCACGCCCGAGCGCAGCCAGAACTGTGTGGCGGCGGTGACCAGGTCGGAGAACGGTTTGCGGATGAACACCGAATACACAGTTTGTCGGTTTTCGACCGAAAATTCGCTGGCCTCGATCTGGCCGACGTTCTGCCCCTGATACACGATCGGGTCGCCCACCGACAGCGTGTTATCGCCGTCGTTGACCAGCTTGATGCTCACACCCGGCTGACGGGTCGAGATCGGCGGCGGATTATCCTCGACGGTGAAGCGTCGCTTGTCGGTGGCCTTTTTGGCCGGACGCAGCTGCAGATAGGCTCCGGACAAGATCGTATTGAGCCCGGAGATACCCTGCGGGCCCACGCGCGGTTTGACGACCCAGAACTTGGCATCCGGGCCCAACAGCTTGGCCGTGTCCGGATTCATCTGCACGGTGAGGGTCGCGCCGTCGTAGTCGTCGGCCAAGGCAATCTTCTCGACCTTGCCGACGTCCACGCTGCGCACCTTGACCTTGGTCGAACCGGCTTCAATGCCTTCGGCGGTGGGAATCGACAGGGTGACTTCCGGGCCCTGGTCGCTAAAACTGTCATACAAAAGCCACGCGCCGATCAGCACCGCGGCCAGCGGGATGAGCCAGACCGGCGAGATGCGCCGGCCGGCGTCGGCGCTGAGATCAGCGGTGTCCGATGGGGAACTCGCGTCGTGCGGGCGTTGCTTGTCGCTCATGCGCTCGAGTGATGTGCGGGGTACGCCGATGTCTCGGCCGGGCCCCAGGTGTGGGTACGGTCACTCCAGAGTAACCGCGTGTCGAATGTATGGGCCGCGATCATCGTGACAATCACGACCAGACCAAAGGCGATAACCCCGGGCCCCGGCGAAATAGACATTAGGCTGCCGGCCTGGACCAGCGTGGCTAACGTGGCGACCACGAAGACGTCGATCATCGACCAGCGCCCGATTTTTTCTGTGACCCGGAACAGGCGCATCCGCGAATGGCTGGCCGCGGCATGGGGCCGGCGCGCCACGACACACAGCCAGCCAAGTGCTGCGATCTTGGAGATCGGCACGACGATACTGGCGATAAAGATCACCGCGGCGATCGGCCAGTCACCGGCGTGCAGCAAATGCAGCACGCCGCCGGCAATCGTCTGAGGCTCAGAGTTGCCGAGCTGCGTGGTGAGCAGCACCGGGTACAGATTGGCCGGGATATAGGCCAGCGTGGCGGTGGCCAGCAAAGCCCAGGTTAGCTGAACACGATCGATGCGATGCAGGCGGTGGCGCTTGTTGCAGCGCGGACAGCGCGGCCCGTGATCGGCGACAAACGCGGTATCACAGCCGCGACACGCCACCACGCCCTGAGCGCGCGCGCTCATGCCGGTGCGGATATCTTTAGATGCGTCGGGGCGCGGGGCAAGCCTGTCCCACAGACTGGTCCAGTCGATGAGCTGGCTCGTGCGCAGCATGCACACTGAAAACACACAGAAAGCGATAAAGCCGGTATGCACCTGAATGCTGGCCAGCGACACGATCTTGATCAGCGCCACAAGCACGCCGACGATAAATACATCAGACATCATCCACGGTTCGAGTGGCCGAAGCGTGCGCGCCAGCGCTACCTGCGCAGGCAAGGGTCGGCCGAGCTGTATCGCGCTGCACAGATATATCAAAACGCTCAGATACAGCGCCGGAAACGCTGCAGTAAACGCCAGCATAACCACGGCCAGCGTGCCGTAATCGTCTGCGGTCAGCGCATGCCAGGTATCGCCAAAAGCCATGACGTGGCCCACGCCATAGGCTGAAAAGCTCAGAAACGAGAAACAGAACACCAGTCCCAGGGCGACCAGCGTGGCAATCGCCCACGCTAATGGCTTCTGGGCATCGCGCTGGGCGGCCTCGGTCAGGTGATGGCCGCATCGCGGGCAGGACGCGCGTTGGCCTTCGGCCCGTTGCGGCAGGGCGGCCACCCAGTCGCATTCCCGGCACACCACGGCCCGCAGGCGGGCCGTGGTCGGGGTTTCGACGTCGGATTTATCGCTTGTCGATATCGACGTAGTCACGCAGATCGTAGCCGGTGTATACCTGCCGCGGCCGGGCGATACGCATCTTGGGATCGGCCATCATCTCGCACCAGTGCGCGGCCCAGCCCACGGTCCGGGCGATGGCGAACATCGGGGTGAACATGTTCACCGGAATGCCCAGCGCCTGATAGATGATGCCGGAGTAGAAGTCGACGTTGGGGTAGAGCTTGCGCTCGACGAAGTATTCGTCTTCCAGAGCCACCCGCTCGAGCTCCAGGGCCAGCTCGAACAGCTTGTTATTCTGCATGTTGTAGTGCTCGAGCACCTGGTGACAGTAGCCACGGATGACCTTGGCTCTAGGGTCGAAGTTCTTGTAAACGCGGTGACCAAAGCCCATCAGCTTGAACGGGTCGTCCTTGTCCTTGGCCTTGTCGAGATACTTGGACACCTGCGAGGCGTCACCGATCTCGGCCAGCATGTTCAGCACGGCTTCGTTGGCGCCGCCGTGGGCCGGCCCCCACAGGGCGGCGATGCCGGTGGAAATGGCGGCGTACGGGTTGGCGCCCGTGGAGCCGGCCATGCGCACGGTCGAGGTCGAGGCGTTCTGCTCGTGGTCGGCGTGAAGCATGAACAAGACGTCCAGCGCCTTGGCGGCGATCGGATCGACCTCGTATTCCTCGGCCGGCACGGCGAACATCATGCGCAGCAGGTTCGAGGCATAGTCCAGATCGTTCTTGGGCCCGATCTTGGGCTGGCCCACAGAGTGCTTGTAGGCGGCCGCCGCGATGGTGGGCATCTTGGCGATCATGCGATGGGCAAAGATCTTGCGATGCTCGGGATCGCGGATATCCGTGGTGTCGTGATAGAACGCCGACAGGCTGCCCGTGATCCCCGTCATGATGGCCATGGGATGGGCATCGTAATGGAAGCCGTCGTAGAACTTGACCAACGACTCGTTGATCATCGTGTGGTGCGTGATGGCGTCCCGGAAGGTCTCCATCTCGTCGGCCGACGGAAGCTCGCCGTTCAACAGCAGATAGCACACCTCGAGATAGCTCGAGCGTTCGGCCAGTTGTTCGACCGAGTAGCCGCGATACATCAGCTTGCCGGCATCACCGTCGATGAAAGTGATATCGGAGTCACAGCTGCAGGTGGCCGTGAACGCCGGGTCGTATGTGAATACGCCCTGTTTGCCGGCCAGGCCACGGACGTCGACCGCGGGCGTGCCCAGAGTGGGCTCTACCAGGCCGAGCTCGGTGGTCGAGCCTTCGCCGTCGCTGATCTGAAAATTCTTGGCCATACTGCTATCTCCCGAATAATGCCAGGGCGAACCTATTGATCGTTGATATCGATCGCCGGTTGCGGGTAATGCGAAGGGGTCTCGGATCGGGCCACGCCGGTTTCGATCGCTGCCGCGGCCACCGCCGGCGGTATGAAATCGATCAGACGCGGGTCGAACGGGCTGGGAATGATGTAGTCGGGCCCGAACGACAATTCGTCCTTGTCATGGGCCTCGAGCACCGTCTGGGGCACATCGCGCCGGGCCAGCTCGCCCATGGCGCGGGCCGCGGCCACGCACATGGGCATGTTGATGCGTGCCGCGCGCACGTCCAACGCCCCGCGAAAGATATAAGGAAAACCCAGCACGTTGTTGATCTGGTTGGGATAGTCCGATCGGCCGGTGGCCATGATCAGATCATCACGAACGCTCTTGGCGTCTTCCGGCGTAATTTCCGGATTGGGATTGGACAGCGCAAAGACCACCGGCTTGGCCGGCATGGCTGCGATCTGGTCTTTGGATACCGTATCCGGCCCGGACAGGCCGATGAAGACATCGGCCACAGCCATCGCATCATCCACCGTGCGCTTGTCGGTGGTGGTGGCGAACTTGGCCTTGTATTTGGACAGGTCGTCGCGGCCATCATGGATGACGCCGCGGCTGTCACACATATAAATGTTCTCGCGCGCGGCCCCCATCTCGATCAGCAGATCCATGGAGGCGATTGCTGCCGCGCCCGCGCCCATGCACACGATCTTGGCCTCGGGCAGGGTCTTGCCCTGCAGCTCGAGGGCGTTGATCAACCCGGCACCCACGATAATGGCCGTGCCGTGCTGGTCATCGTGGAAGACCGGAATATCCAGGGCTTCGATGAGGGCGTTTTCGATCTCGAAACAGGCCGGGGCGGCGATGTCTTCGAGATTGATGCCGCCAAACGTCGGGGCGATACGCTTGACCGTGTCGATCATGGCCTCGACCGAGTCGGCGTCGACCTCGATATCAAAGACATCGACGTCGGCAAACTTCTTGAACAGTACCGCCTTGCCTTCCATCACCGGCTTGCTGGCCAGCGCGCCGGTATTGCCCAGCCCCAGCACGGCGGTGCCGTTGGAGATCACGGCCACCAAATTGCCCTTGGAGGTATAGCGATAGGCGTCTTCGGGATTGTCCCGGATCGCCTTGACCGGTTCGGCCACGCCGGGCGTGTAGGCCAGCGACAGCTCGCCGTAGGTCGAAAACGGTTTGGTGACCGAAATACCGAGCTTTCCGGGCTGCGGGCGCTCGTGATAATCCAGTGCTTCCTGCTTGCGAGAGTATTCGGCCATATCGTCCGGGCAGTCGTCGTCCTGCGCATGATGCCGCGTTGCAGAACGTCGTCGTGTAACGACGCTCGAGTATAGACGGCCACCGGGACTGGGGCCAGCCTGGAACCGATGCCTTTATGCGTCGTCTGATTCAGCCGTAATCATCTCGATCTCGCCGGCCGGGCCGATCTCGATGGTGAGCTCGATGGGCTGACAGCAAACGAAGCAGTCCTCGATCGTACGCTGGCTGCCCGCCGTGGTGTCGACCATGATCGTGATCGTCTCACCGCAATAGGGACAGGTCACACCGGGTTCTTCAATCATCAGACAAGCTCCGAGAGAATCGCATCCAGAAACGGCCAGCCGGCATCGCTGGCGGCCAGACGTGTTTCGGTCATGTCGAGCAGCCCGTGACGGACCAGCGGGGCGACATGATCGGTCAGCTCTGCCCAGGCGAGTCCGGTACGAGCCTCATAGTCTGCGCGGGCGATGCCGTCGCGCAGGCGCAGACCGTTGAGCAGCGCCTCGAAGCGGGCCTCATCTTTCGAGACCACGCGCTGCTCGACCACGGCGGCCGATGTGCCCGCACTCTGCATATAGCCGGTGGGCCAGCGCATGCGGGCCTCGCGCTGGATTCGGCCGTCGGCGCCGGTGATCTTGGCGTGTGCGCCCGCGCCGATCGCGCGATAGTCGCCGAAACGCCAATAGTGGAGGTTGTGCCGACACTGATGATCACCGCCCCAGGCCGAGACCTCGTACTGGCCATAGCCGGCCGCACGCAGCCGCTCGCCGGCCGCCTCGAACAGATCCACGATCGTATCGTCGTCGGCGCGGGCCGGCGGGCGCTTGGCAAACGGCGTGCCCGGCTCGAAGGTGAGCTGGTAATACGAGATATGGCCCGGATTAGCAGCGATCAGCGTCTCGACGTCGGACAGCCCGCGGGCCATGTCCTGGCCGGGTAGGCCGAACATTAGATCGCAGTTCAGGTGCTGGATACCGGCCGCCTGAACGTCGGCGATCGCCCGGTGGGCCTCGGTCGGGCCATGGATACGCCCGAGTGCGGCCAGACGATCGGCGTCGAAGCTCTGGACCCCCAGCGACACACGATTGACGCCGGCCGCGGCCAGGTCGGTAAAGCGCCCGTATTCGGTAGTGCCGGGGTTGGCCTCTAGCGTTATTTCGCAGTCCGCGGCCAGCCCGGGGGCGCGATCCAGGGCGGCCAGAATCTCGCCGATGGCCGCGGCCGAGAACAGGCTCGGCGTGCCGCCGCCGATAAACACCGAGGTGATAACGCGGTCTTCATCGCCGATCTGGGCGTGCCAGTCCGCAACGAGTGCGTCGACATAAGCCTGCTCGGGCAGCGTCTCGGGCGCCCGATGCGAATTGAAATCACAGTACGGGCATTTGACCACGCACCAAGGCAGGTGCACATAGACCGCCAGCCCGGCCGCGTGGCGATCGGCCACGGCCGGGGTTTCGCAGGTGGCCTCAGCCGCGGGCACGCAGCTCATCGAGCAGACGCGTCATTGCCCGGCCGCGATGGCTGATGGCGTTCTTGCGGGCCGCCGTCATCTCGGCCGCACTGGCGTTCTCGTCCGCGACCCAGAACAGCGGGTCGTAACCAAAGCCGTGTTCGCCGCGGGGCGCGGTCAGAATCTCGCCGCGCCAGATGCCGTGGGCCACGATCGGCGCCGGATCGGCCGCTGAGCGCAGCGCGACCAGGCAACAATGAAACGCCGCCCCGCGCTCGGCCTGCTCCACGCCGTCCAGCTCGGCCAACAGCTTGGCGTTGTTGGCCGCGTCGTCGCCGTGAGTGCCGGCATAGCGCGCCGAAAAGATGCCCGGCGCGCCGGCCAGATAATCCACCGCCAAGCCGGAATCATCGGCGATTGCCGGCAGCCCTGTCGCGGTCGCTGCGTGTCGCGCCTTGATCAGCGCGTTGTCGACGAAGGCGATGCCGGTTTCCTCGGCGTCGTCTACCGAAAACTCGGCTTGAGAAATCGGCTCGATATCTAGTCCGGCCAGCAAATCGGCCAGCTCGGCGATCTTGCCGGCGTTGCCGGAGGCCACGACCCAGCGCGCACTCATGGCGTATCGGCCAGCGCGGCGCGCTGGATTTCGATCAGCTCACCGATGCCTTTTTCGGCATGGCCGAGCAGGGCGTCCAGCTCGTGACGGGAGAAGGCATGGCCTTCGGCCGTGCCCTGGATCTCGATGAAGCCGCTGGCTTCGTTCATCACTACGTTCATATCGGTTTCGGCCTGGCTGTCCTCGGCGTAATCCAGATCAAGTACGGCCTCACCCTCGTAGATGCCCACGGATACTGCGGCCAGCTGGCCGTGTAGCGGGCTGGCCTTGACCTTGCCGTCAGCCACCAGCTTGTTCATGGCATCGACCAGAGCCACGTAGCCGCCGGTGATGGCCGCCGTGCGCGTGCCGCCGTCAGCCTGGATAACGTCACAGTCGATGGTCACCGAACGCGGACCGAGCGCTTTCAAGTCCATCACCGCGCGCAGGCTGCGACCGATCAGACGCTGGATCTCGACCGTGCGCCCGCCTTGTTTGCCGCGTGCCGCCTCGCGCCCGCTTCTAGAGCCGGTGGCGCCGGGCAGCATGCCGTACTCGGCGGTCAACCAGCCCGAATCCTTACCACGCAGCCACGGCGGTACGCGATCCTCGACGCTGGCGGTGCAGATCACGCGCGTGTCGCCAAACGAGACCAGCACCGAGCCGGCGGCGTGTTTGGTGAAGTGACGCTGGATTGAGACAGCGCGCAGATCGGCCGGAGCACGACCGCTGGGGCGTTGGAACATGGGCGGTGAGGGCGTTTTGAGACAGGCCGCGCATTGTACCAGCGCCGCTTGTGCCATACTGCAGCGCCTTTAGAACCCGCTGCCCGGCCGCCAAGGGCAGTCTCGACGATGCAAGGCGCACCGCATGATCCGCAGCATGACCGGCTTTGTCCGCCATGACGTCCAGGCCGCGTGGGGCGAGCTGACTTGGGAACTCAAAAGCGTCAACCATCGCTATCTCGAGGTCAGCAGCCGCCTGCCCGAGGCCCTGCGCCCTATCGAAGGCGCTATACGTCAGGCTGTGGGCCGGTACGTCAAACGCGGCAAGGTCGAGGTCACCGCACGCCTGGCCACGGGCGTGGCCGACCGCTCGATCGCTATCGACGAGGCGCGGCTGAACGCGCTGGCCGGCGCGCTGGAGCAGGTGCGGGCCCAGGTGATCGACTGTCGCGCGCCCGACGCCCTGGCGCTGCTGGATTATCCGGGCGTTCGCCAAGCCAGCGATATTGACGGCGAGCGGCTACAGTCTGACGCGCTGGCCGCTCTCGAGCCCGCGCTGACCGCGTTGGCCGACAGTAGAGCCGAAGAAGGCGCTCGCATCGCCGAGATGTTGACCACCCGCGCTGACAGTGTCGCCGACCATGCTCGCCAGGTAGCCGAGCGCGTGCCGATGGTGCGCGACGCGCTGGCCGCCAAATGGCGGGCGCGGTTGGCCGAGCTGGATATCAGCGCGGATGAAACACGCCTGGAGACTGAGCTGGTGCTGGCCGCCCAGCGCATGGATATCGCCGAAGAGGTGGATCGCCTGGGTGCCCACGTCGCGGCGTTCACCGACGCGCTGTCGCAGGCCGAGCCGGTCGGCCGGCGGTTGGATTTCCTCATGCAGGAGTTCAATCGCGAGGCCAATACCATCGGCTCTAAATCAGCCGATGCCGATGTCAGCGCGGCCGCCGTAGAAATGAAAGTGCTCATCGAACAGATGCGCGAACAGGTTCAGAAC
>DCKU01000015.1 GCA_002320455.1 Salinisphaera sp. UBA1666 | reverse complement strand
ATGTGGTGGGTTTACACACCTAGGACAAAGTGCCAGGGCGTATCGCCCTAAGGCCCGGTCTTGGGCCGCTTGAGCAAGACATAAAGCGCACCGGTCCCCCCGTCCACCGGGCGAGCCGAGACGTACGCCAGTACCTCCCGACGGCGTGCCAGCCAGCCGGCCACCTTGTTCTTGAGTACT
Source organism: Salinisphaera sp. UBA1666 (assembly GCA_002320455.1). Classification (GTDB taxonomy): domain Bacteria; phylum Pseudomonadota; class Gammaproteobacteria; order Nevskiales; family Salinisphaeraceae; genus Salinisphaera. Next base: position 3,737 of record DCKU01000015.1, on the reverse strand, counting down.
GGCCCGCGATGACCGGAGCGCAAGCCCTTGCCATGCACGACACGCACGCAGGAATAGCCGTTTTCCAGTGCCTCGTGCAAAAACACACCCAGACAGTGGCGGGCGACATCGACCACCATGCCGTGCAGGTCGATCTCGGCCTGGCATTTGTAGTGCCCCCGACGCAGCCGACGAATCACGCCGTGCTGGATACCGTCCTGTCGATGCACGAGATCGTCGCCTGTCTCGACGTCCGGGTCGGGCGGCGTGTCGTCGAGCAGCTCGGCGACCACTTGGGCCTCGTCAGCCTCGAGCATGAGCGGGCGGGTAGACGGCATCACCTGTTCGCGCTTGCGGCGCGAGGAGCCGGGCAGGGTCTCAACCGGGCCGACGGCATTACGGAATATCGCGGCGTCGTCATCCGAGATGGTGTGGGGGGCCGGACGATGCCGTCGTTTGTTGCCGGATTTACTCACTGGCTGTCTCGTGCTGTGGGGCGCGAAGCCGGACGCCGTGAATTGCGCATCCGGCCAAACCGGTGATCGGTACGTTATGCTACCCGCGCAGAGGCGTGCCTGCACGCCGCCGACCATGATGCCTTCAACGACTTACAAACCATGCGTTTACTGCTGAGCAACGACGACGGCTGTCATGCACCCGGCCTGGCCGCGCTGCGTCGCGCCGTCGGCACCGTCTGTGACGATGTGGTCACTATCGCGCCCGATCGAAACCGTAGCGGGGCCTCGAACTCACTGACGCTGGACCGTCCGCTGCGCGTACAGTCGGTGGCCGAGGGTATTTTCAGCGTGGACGGCACGCCGACAGACTGCGTGCATTTGGCCACGACGGGCCTGCTCGATCGCGAAGCCGATATGGTCATGTCCGGCATCAACGCCGGAGCCAATATGGGCGACGATGTCCTGTATTCCGGCACGGTAGCCGCAGCCACAGAAGGCCGTTCTCTGGGGCTGCCGGCGATCGCGATATCGCTGACCGGCGAGACCTTCACACATTTCGATACGGCCGGAGTCGTCGCTGCACGTCTCTTCGAGTGGGTCCGCCGCCACCCGCTGCCCAACGACACGATTCTGAACGTGAACGTGCCGGATGTGGCCGAGGGCGATCTGGCCGGCTTCCGGGCCACGCGGCTGGGCAATCGCCACCGCGCCGAGCGTCTCATCGAGGACCAGGATCCCCGCGGGCGGACCGTCTACTGGATTGGCCCGGCCGGCGGCGAGGCCGACGCCGGGCCCGGCACCGATTTTCATGCCGTGGCGCATGGTTTCGTCTCGGTGACGCCGCTGCAGATCGATCTGACCCGCCACGCCAGCCTTGAGCCGCTGGCCGGCTGGCTCGACGGCCTGTGAGCGATATTTCCGATAAACACCCACACGTGCGCGGCTATGGCATGGCTGGCAGTCGGAGTCGCACCCGTCTATTACAGCGCCTGGAAGCCCTTGGCGTTCACGATTCGCGCGTGCTGGAGGCCATGGCTCGCGTGCCCCGGCACAGTTTCGTCGACGAAGCGATGACCAGCCGTGCCTACGACGATACAGCGCTGCCGATCGGCTACGGCCAGACGATTTCCCAGCCCTTCGTGGTGGCCCAGATGAGCACCCACGTGTTGGCCGGCGCGACGCCGCCGACCAGAGTGCTCGAGATAGGCACCGGCTGTGGCTATCAGGCGGCCGTGCTCGCCGAGCTCGTGGCCGAGGTCTATACCGTGGAACGCATCGAAGCACTCTACGACCAGGCGCGCCGTCGTCTGGCTGATCTGGGTTATCGCAACGTGCGTCCGCGGCTGGCCATGGACGGGGTGCTTGGACTACCCAATTACGCGCCTTTTGATGTGATCATCGTGACTGCGGGTGCGGCGCGGCTGCCTGAAGCGCTTTATGAGCAGCTGGCCGACGGTGGGCATATGATCGTGCCGGTCGGCGAGTCGGCCAGCCAGCGGCTAGCGCTCGTGCGCCGCCAGGGGGATCACTTCGCCGTCGAGTATCGCGACGCGGTGAGTTTCGTGCCGCTGATCGAGGGCACGCGCTGATGTGGCAGCGACTGTATCGCTGGGTGGTTGCCCGCGCCGCGCATCGTCATGCCCCGCGCTGGCTGGCGGGACTGTCGTTCATCGAAAGCTCGTTTTTCCCGATTCCCTGCGATGTACTGCTGGCGCCGATGACGCTGGCGCGCCCCGAGCGGGCCTGGCGTTATGCTGCCATCGCGACCGTATTTTCCGTGCTGGGCGGCGCTTTTGGCTATCTGATCGGTCTGTTGTTCATCGACCAGCTGTTGCCGTGGCTGGCCGAGCTGGGCTACGGACAGCGTTATCAGACGGTCAAAGCCTGGTTCGTGGATTACGGATTCTGGGCGGTGTTGTTAGCCGGCGTCTCCCCGGTGCCCTATAAGCTGTTCACCATTGCAGCAGGCGCGCTTGCGATGCCGATCGGGCTGTTTCTGGCGGCATCGGCGGTCGGTCGCGGCCTGCGGTTTTTCATCGTGGCCGGGTTGGTACGCGCGTTCGGGCCGGTGTTCGAGCAGCGGTTTCTCAAGTATTTGGATGCGATCGGATGGACCTGTGTTGTGGTGGGCATCATCGTGTACGTCGTGTATCGCCTGAGCTGAGGCTGACATGAGTCAACGCCCGTATCGCGCTGTCATAGGTCGTATTGGCACGGCACTCGCGGTCGTGGCCGCGCTGTCGGCGTGTTCGGTGGATCGGGCCATGCGAGCCGACACCTATACCGTGGCGCGCGGCGACACGCTGTCCGAAATTGCCCAGCGGTTCAACGTCAGCTGGCGCGAGCTGGCCGACTGGAATCGTATCGACCCGCCGTATCGGCTGAACGTTGGGCAAACGTTATATCTCAAACCGTTCCCGCCGATCGACTACAGCCAGGTCGGCACGGCCAAAAGCGGCACGCGTCAACCTGCACCGGTGCGCCGGCCGCCAGACGCGCCCACGGCGCGCCCCACACGTGCATCAACGGGCCCTCAGCCCACGTCGTCGATTACCCGCGCCTCGGTCGAGCGTGTCACGCCAAGAGCCGCCGGCGGAGCGGCCAACGCCGGTGATACCGAGCCGCCGACGGGCGCGTCGGCTGTAGATACTGGTTCACCGTCGATAGCCGAGGCGACAACGTCTGCCCCGGACGACGCACCCGATGATCAGGCCGCGCGCAGCCAGGAAATAGAGACCGCAACGGCCAAAGCCGACGACACGGCCGGCGACGATGAGCCGACGATTCGCACGGGCGGTCCCAGCGAGGACGGCTGGCAGTGGCCGGCCACCGGCAAGCTGACCCGCAGCTACGGCGGCGGCGAGCGCGGCCGCGGGATCGAGATTACCGGCAACACGGGCAGTGCGATCTACGCCGCCTCCAGCGGCACGGTGGTCTATAACGGCACCGGTCTGAAAGGCTATGGCCAGCTGATCATCATCAAACACGATGCGCATTATCTCTCGGCCTACGGGTTCGTACGCGACAGCCGGGTCAGCCAGGGTGAGACGGTGGCCGCCGGCCAGCAGATCGCGGAAATGGGCCTGGGCCCGGGGAATAAACCGCTACTGCACTTCGAGATCCGCCGGGACGGCAAACCGATCGATCCGGAGAAGCGACTGCCCAAGCGCTAGGGCCTGTTGAGGTTTCATACGAGTCCGCGCCAAGCGCTGTTTTGCGGCAAGACGAGGCGTAGCGCGCGCTGCGCAGTCATTCTGCGCAAGCGTGCTAGAACGCTGGATTGCCGCAAAACAGCGCTTG
>DCKU01000187.1 GCA_002320455.1 Salinisphaera sp. UBA1666 | reverse complement strand
ATGAAACCTCAACAGGCCCTAGTACGTTAGTCTAACGCAAAACGCCGTGGTTTCGCCGCGAAGTTGGCGTCTGCGGCCGCGTCATACGCGCCCGCAGCGAGCCTTAAAACCGATCGGAGCGAAACGGCTGCATGTCCACCATCGGGGCCTCGCCGTCCATCATCTGGCCGATCAGCCGGCCGGTGGCCGGCCCCAGCGTGAAACCTTGATGCCCGTGGCCGAACGCAAACCAGAGCCCGTCATGTGCGTGCGCCGGGCCGATCACGGGCTTCATATCCGCCAGACACGGCCGCGCGCCTTTCCAGGGCGTGGCCTCCCGCCGTGCACCCAGGGCAAAGAAATCACGCGCCTCGCGCTCGGCGGCTTCCAGCTGGCCGAGCCGCGGCGGCGCGTCGATGGTGTTCAGCTCGGCGCCGGTGGTCAGCCGCACGCCGGCTTTCTTCGGCGTTAGCAGATAGCCTTTTTCGGAATCCATGAGCGCATAGTTCAACGTGACCCCGTTAGCTGCGTCGTAGTGCATGTGATAACCGCGCATCACGAACATGGGCAGGTCGTAGCCTAGCCGGCCCAGCCATTCGGGCGACCAGGGCCCGGTAGCCAAGACCAGCTCGGCAGCACTGTGCATGCCTTGCTCGGTATGCACACGCCAGCGCTGACGCTCGGCGCCGTCATTAGTGATGTCAGTGGCTTCGGCCTGGACAATCGTGCCGCCGAGCGAGACGAAATAATCGGCATACGCCTGGACCAGCCCGCCCGGATCGGTCACCGACCAGGTATTGGTCCAGTGAATGGCGCCGCATACGCCCTCACCCAGGCCCGGCTCCATCGCGCGCAGCTGTTCACGATCGACGCGCGCATGCTTAACGCCGAATCGGGTGTCGAAATCGCGGGCTTTGTCCAGAAAGGCCTCGAACGCGTCGGCGGTTCGAAACACCTGCAGCCAGCCATCGCGGCGGATCAGGTGCTCGGCCCCGGCCGGCTGGAACAGCGCTTCATGTTCCCGGGTGCAGTGCGCAATCAGCGAGGCATATTCCGGAACGATGCGCGCGAACGACTCGGGCGCGGAGTATCGCCAGTACTGCCAGAGCGGACTGGCCTCCGACAGCATGGCCCCGGCGCGATAGCGAATATCCACGCTCTTGTTGGGCAACACACGCCAGATATTGCCGAAGTCTCTCGGAAACGGATGCGGCTCCACGGCTTCCCGCTGGATCAGCCCGGCGTTGCCGAACGAGGTTTCGCGGCCCGGTGCGCGTCGGTCGATCAGGCTGACCCGGCGCCCGCGAAGCGCCAGATGACAGGCGATAGACACACCGACCATGCCGGCCCCGAGAACGATCGTATCTGTCTGCTGGCCCATGTCGTTTCGCAAGCTGGGGCGAAGACACAATGCTAGGGCCTGTTGAGGTTTTGTGCGACCCCGGATCGTGTATTCGTCGCTGCGATCTGAAACCGATTCCGGCTCGTTGCGTAAACAGCCGCGATACGGCCCTGCCACGGGGCATGACTATCGCGGTATCGTGCCGCTCGTTTTTGTCTTCGACTGATTGATCGCTCTATGCCGTCAGATCTCTCGCTGCCCTGCCGAGCCCGGAATCACATCGCGCGGGCCCCCTCTTGAACACGTTGGAAACCATCTGGCAAGGCCTGCTCGGCGCATCCTGGATCGAACAGGTTGCGACCCTGCTCGGCCTGACGGCGGTGTGGCTGGCCACCCGGCAACGAATCACCAATTTTCCGATCGGCATGGTGCAGGTCGTGCTCACGGGCATCATCTTCGCGCGCCACGGCCTGTTTGCCGATATGACGCTGCAGGCCGTGTATTTCGTGGCCCTGGCCTACGGCTGGTGGTGCTGGACGCACCCGGGTGATCGCACGCGGCTGCCGGTCACGACCCTGGCCGGCGGACATCGCGCCACGCTCGTGCTCGGCGGCCTGTTGATCACCGCGATATGGGGCGCGTTGTTAGTTGAAATCGGCGACCCCATGCCGTGGCGCGATGCGTTCATCGCGAGCTTCGGCGTCATAGCCCAGTGGCTGGAAGCCCACAAAAAGCTTGAAGCCTGGATCGGCTGGATGGCGGTCAATATCGCGGGCATCGGCGTGTATGCTGCGATCGGCTTGTACTGGTTCGTGGGTCTCTACGGTCTTTATCTGGTGCTCTCGTTCACCGGTTTCTGGCGCTGGCAGGCCGATCGCGCCCGTTCCCTGGAGCAGGCATAGACATGCGGATCGTGGTCTTTGGCACCGAGTGCACGGGCAAGACCACGCTGGCCCGGGCGCTCGCACATCGGCTGGCGTGTCCATGGTCGGTCGAATACGTGCGCACGTTTTGGCACCAGGTCGACGGCGATATCCGCGCCGAGCATCTATCGCGCATTGCAGCCGGCCAGCTAGAAATCATGGCCGCGGCGCGGGCGGGTGTGGGCCGCGCGTCGCCGGCCTGCGTCATCCACGATACCGACCTGCTCAGCCATCAGGTCTGGGTGGATCTGCTCTTTGCCGGTTACGGCCTTGACTGGGTGCGTGAAACGGCTGATATCCAGGCCCGCCGTACCACCCACTATCTATTGTGTGACATCGACATCATCTGGCAGGCCGATGCCCAGCGCGGCTTTCCCGAACCCGGGCCACGCCGGCAGGTCCACGAGCGGTTTCGCGATGCGCTTGATCAACGCGGCCTGGCCTATACCTGCCTGGCCGGGGATCTCGAGACACGCGTGACGCAAGCCGTGCAGGTCATCAAATCGTTGTCAGATATAGTTTAGCCCGGCGCGATCGTCGGCGCGAAGCCGCGTGTGCCCGCGCTATCCGCAAAAACACCACTTGTGGCTATGCCATGAATGCGCGACATTGGCAGCGAAACCTAACCCACGATGAGGTCCGCTCATGAAGGACTCGACCCAACAGCCCGTGGATGTCTCGATCAATCTGCGCATCAACGGCCAAATGACCCAGCTCGATGTGCCGCCCAACGTCGTACTGCTGGATGCGCTTCGCAACCGGCTGGACCTGACGGGCACCAAGAAAGGCTGCGATCACGGTCAGTGCGGTGCATGCACGGTACTCGTCAACGGCGAGGCCGTGAATTCTTGCCTGTCGCTGGCCGTGGTGCACGACGGCGATGACATTACCACCGTCGAAGGGCTGGCCGACGGCCCTGACGACAACCAGACGCTGTCGCCCATACAGCAGGCCTTTCTGGACAACGACGCCTTTCAGTGCGGCTATTGCACGCCGGGCCAGATGGTCTCTGCCACCGAGCTTTTGACCAATCACAACGTCGGCACCTCCGATGCCGATATCGCCGAGGCCATGAGCGGCAATATCTGTCGCTGCGGGGCGTACAAGAACATCGTAGCGGCCGTGCAATCCGCGCGATCCACCCACGACAACCGCGGCTAGCGCGCCAGGATAACGATGCGACAATTCGACTATAAACGCGCCACCGATACCGATGCCGCGCTGGCCGCCCATGCCGGCCAGCGCTCGGCCTACCTGGCCGGCGGCACCACGCTGATCGATCTGGTCAAGCTCGATGTCATGCAACCCGAGCGCATGGTGGATGTGAACCGCCTGGCGCTTTCGGACATCGAGCCCGTTGATGACGGCCGGCTCCGGGTCGGCGCCACCGTGCGCAACACGGCTCTGGCCTACAATGAGCGCGTCGTGCGTGATTACAAGGTGCTCTCTGAAGCGTTGCTGCAAGGCGCGTCACGCCAGCTTCGTAACCGCGCCACCACCGCCGGTAACGTCATGCAGCGGGTGCGCTGCTCGTATTTCCGCGACGGTATCTCGCCCTGCAATAAGCGTGAGCCCGGCTCGGGCTGTTCGGCCATCGACGGCCATAACCGAGAAGTGTTCGCGGTGCTTGGCACGTCCGAGCACTGCATCGCCGTGCATCCCTCCGATATGTGCGTGGCCATGGCTGCTATCGGCGCAACCGTCGAGGTACAGGGGCCAAACGGTCGGCGCGAGATCGCCTTCGGCGATTTCCACAAGATGCCCGGCGATACCCCGCAAATCGAGCATGCTCTGGAAGACGACGAGCTGATCACCCATGTCACGCTCGACGCGCCGATGCGGGATGCGGGCTCTACGTACATCAAACTGCGAGACCGCTCGTCTTATCAGTTCGCGCTGGCGTCCTGTGCGGCCATCGTAGCGCTGGACGGCGATCGTATCCGCGAGGCCCGACTGGCGCTGGGCGGCGTAGGCACCAAGCCCTGGCGCTGCCAGGAGGCAGAGGCCGAACTGATCGGGGCGGCCGTTGACGACATGGCAGCCTTCGAGGCCGTTGCGCGCCGCGCCATGGAAGGCGCCACACCGTTCAAGCACAACGCTTTCAAGATTCCGCTGGCCCGCAAGGCGATCGTCCAGGCGATCAAAGACGCCGCGGCCCGCGCCGGGCAAGGAGCACTGGCATGAGTGAGACAACCATTGGCAGCGCCGTCGCACGCGTCGAAGGCATCGACAAGCTGACCGGTCGCGCGCGCTACGCCGCCGACGTCCATCCCGAGGGCATGACGCATGCCTACGGCGTCTACAGCACGATTGCCCGCGGTCGCATCGTATCGATCGACACGAGCGTGGCCGACGAGATGCCAGGCGTGATCGAGATCTTCCATCACGACAATTTCCCCAAGTTGCACCGCTCGCCCGCCAGTTTTCCCGAGGAAAACATGGTCGACGAACTGCGTACGCCCTTCGAGGATGACGAGGTTCACTATGCCGGGCAGTTCGTGGCTCTTGTGGTGGCCGACACCTTCGAGCACGCACGCGATGCAGCGTATCGGGTGAAGGTCAGCTATGACGCGGCCTCGGCGGCAGCCAACCTGGCCATGGGCCGCGAGGCCGGCGAGACAGAAGCCAACCGCACCGAGCGCGGTGACGCCGACAGCGCCTATGCCGGCGCCGACGTCAAGATTGATGCGACCTACACCACGCCGGTCGAAACCCATAATCCCATGGAGATGCACGCGACCACGGCCCGCTGGGTCGACGGGCGACTGATCGTGCACGAGTCCACGCAGGGCGTGATTTTTGCCCGCAACACGCTGGCCAAGAACTTCGACCTGGACCCGAGCCAGATCGAGGTGCACGCCGATTTCATCGGGTCGGGCTTTGGCGGCAAGCTATGGCTCTGGCCGCACAGCCTGGCGACCTGTGCCGCGGCGCGCGAGCTGGGCCGGCCCGTACAGTTTATGCTGCCGCGCCAAAACATGTTCACGACCTCGGGGCATCGGGCCGAGACGTCGCAACATATGCAACTGGGGGCGAAGGCCGACGGCACGCTGACCTCGATCATCCACGATTCGATCAACAGCACGTCGTCGATCAATACCTTCGTCGAGGACTGCGGTGGTGCCACCTCCAGTCTCTATGCCTCGGACGCGTTGCGCGTATCACACAGCACGGCCGTGGTGTCGCGCGGAACGCCCACGTCCATGCGCGCGCCGGGCGCCGGCGTGGGCCTGTTCGCGCTGGAGTCGGCCATGGACGAGCTGGCCATCGAGCTGGACATGGATCCGCTGGAGCTTCGCCGCAAGAACTTCACCGATACCGATCCCAACGACGGCAAGCCGTGGTCTTCAAACCACATACTGGAATGCTACGACCGCGCGGCCGAGCGCTTTGGCTGGGCAGAACGCAACAAAGCCATCGGCTCCATGCGCGACGGCGACTGGCTCATCGGTCAGGGTGTCGCGGCCTGCAACTGGGATGCCATGCGCAACCCCTGCGACGCCCGCGTGATCCTACGGCCGGACGGTTCGGCGACCGTGCATTGCGCCACGCAGGATATCGGCACCGGCACATATACGATCATTGCCCAAACCGCCGCCGACACCTTGGGTATCGATATCGAGCGCGTTCATGTCGTCATCGGCGACTCGACCTTCCCGCACGGCCAGATTTCTGGCGGCTCGTGGGCCACGGCATCGATCCTGCCCGCCATCGTGGGCGCCTGTAAGACAGCCGCGGACAAGCTCATCGAATATGCCGCCAAAGACGGCGCGCCGATGGCCGGTGCCCCGACCGACGACCTGATCTTCGAGGCCGGCGTCGTTAAGAACGGGCAAGGCGATCGAGCCGCACCGGGCGATATCCTCACGCCGTTGAAGCTGCCCCACGCCATTGGCGATTTCCATTCCGATGGCTCGCCTGACGACGGCTATGCCTACGGTTCGTTCGGCGTGAACTTCGTCGAGATCGGCTGGAACCCCAATACCGCGCAGCTCAAGGTGCGGCGGGTCGTGAGCGCGATCGACGCCGGGGCCATCATCAACGATGCGACGGCGCGCAACCAAGTCGAGGGCGCCATCGTCATGGGGCTAGGCTCGGCATTGTTCGAGGCCACGGAATACGACGAGCGCACGGCCCGCCCGGTCAACAACAACTATGCCGAGTATCTGGTGCCGGTCAACGCGGATATGCCCGCACTGGACGTGATCTTGTTGAACCACCCGGACTATCACTTGAACGAGCTGGGCGCCCGCGGGATCGGCGAAATTGGCTTGACCGGGGTTCAGGCGGCCGTGGCCAACGCTATCTATCACGCCACCGGCAAGCGTATTCGTGACTTGCCGATCACCCTCGACAAGATCATGGACGACACCGCGTAAGCTACGGCCTCGGGGCCGGCTGTCCAGGCCGGCCTCTTCGGCATCAAGCCGTCGCCCGATATGTCTTACATCAGTTTGCGCATCACCCTATGAACCGAATTCTTTCACGTCTTTATGTTTGCACCACCCTGAGTACCGCGGGTCTTGCCCTGTTGGGCCTGACCGGCTGTTCCGCGCTCGTAAGCACCACCAACACCACGGCAGACGCTGTACATACCGTGACCCACGGCTTATCGGTATCCAGCCGCTCGAGTACAAATCTGTCCAAGAGCGACGCCGAGGGCGCCAAGAGCGCTCGCACGCGTGCATTCGTCGAAAGCCAGCATCTTGCACTCCAGCGCGAGGCCGCGGCCGGCGGCGGCGAGCACATCGATACCCTGGCCCGCCTGATCGAAACCAACGATGCTGTTGCGGCGAGTGACGGTCAGGCGCTCGGCCAGTGGATGCAGGCCAACTATCGCCGGCTGTTCTCGGCCACCAACACGCAAGATCAGCTCATCGAGCAGCTAGACGCCTATGCCAGCTAGCGTTCGTAGAATACGGCGCGGACTACTCGGCCTGGCCGTGGTCTCAGCCCTATTCAGCGCCGCGGCTGCGCAGGCGCAGTCGGACGATGCATCGCGCTACACCGCCGACGAGCTCAAGGCGTTCGTGGCCGCGCAGGCCGATGTGGCCGACACACTAGCCGAGTGGAAACCGCGCCTGGCCGAGGCAAGGCCAGACCAGCGCAAGCGTCTGGTCATAAAACAGGAGCGTGCCCTAGTGGCCGCGGTCGAGGCCCACGATCTATCCCCGGCCACCTACAACACCATCGCCGAGCAGGCCCAGAAGGATCCGGTGCTGACCCGCAGGATTCAGAGCCACATGACAGCCAAGCCCGCGCCCGCCCCCGAGGGTGATACATCCAATAAGCAATAAAGGACACAACATGGCACGACAGGTCGGTGAGACCGCTCGATGGAATTGGGGCGGCGGAGAAGGCAGCGGCAAGATCGTCCAGATCTATACCGAAAGTGTGACCAAGGAACTACAGGGCAGCGAGATCACCCGTCACGGAGAAGACGACAATCCGGCCTATCTCATCGAGCAAGACGACGGCGATCGGGTCTTAAAACTGGATAGCGAGCTGAAATAACGCCTCTTGTCTCCCTCGGTCACGCGCGAAGCGATCCTATCGGCTAAGATCGCCGGACATTCGATACCAAAGGTGGGCAATGTCTATTGCGATATCGCGGTGGTCGCGGGTGCTTATCGGCAGCGCGCTTTGTGCCGCGGTTCTGGGATGTTCGGATTCGGATAACGCCGAATTAAATACCCAGGCCGATACAGACAACACGCCGGCGCCGATCGGCCAGCAGCTGGCCGATCGTTACGGGGTAGCGTATCCGGCCGTCGTCGCGCATCGGGGTAACTCTTTCCACGCCCCCGAAGAAACGCGGCCGGCTTTCGAATTAGCCCGTGCCGAAGGCGCTGATTACCTGGAAGCCGATCTACAGCGCACCCGTGACGGCGTGCTGGTCGCCATTCACGATACCGATCTGCGGCGCACCACGAACATCGAGGCCATCTTTCCCGAACGTGCAGCCGACCCGGTCAACACGTTCACGCTGGCCGAGCTGAAACGCCTGGATGCGGGCAGCTGGTTCAACGACGCGTTCCCCGAGCGCGCGCGAGCGAGCTATGTCGGGCAGAAGATTCTCACGCTCGACGAGCTGCGCGAGATCGCCGAAGACGGCGACAACCAGCCGGGCCTGTATCTGGAAACCAAGGCGCCGGCGCTGTTCCCGGGTATCGAAGCCGATCTGGCCGATTATCTTCAGACCCACGACTGGATCGGTAAGCAGGCCCGCCAGGCGCCCGAAGATTTTGACTCGGGCGACAATGTGAGCGTGGGGTATTCTCGCGGCCGCGTCATCCTGCAGACGTTCTCGACCGACAGCCTGGCACGTCTGAATGAGGCGATGCCCAACACGCCCAAGATTCTATTGCTGTTTCTGGGCGGCGAAGGCTATATCCCGGCCGACCCGGCGATCCAGCAGCGCGCAGGGGAAAGTGATGTCGCGTTTCAGGCGCGTCAGAAGGGGTAAACCCAACAGTCGTGTCACCGGCCGCCATCTGAATTAAAGCAACACCAGTCTGTCATCCATATCGAGTTCGAACCGGCCGTAGGGGTTAACGTGTTCCCATATCAAGGGCGTTAAAGCGGCGTAATCGCGCGGCGTCAGCCGCCCTTGCCACTGCGGTTGGGCCAGCACTTTCTGAATCATCAGTGTGTTGACATAGACCATGCAGTTTTGCACCAGATGAAGTGCGAGCATGCTGACCTCGTGATCTTCGCGGCGATTGCTGGCCATGTCGCCGCGACGTGCGAAGAACACAAAGTCCGTGGCGCCGTTCCATTGTTCGACCACGTTCAGCCCCTCGTTAATCTCGCGACGCAGCGATTCAGAGTGCAGATAGCGGCACAGAAAGATCGTTTTGACCGCTTTGCCGAGTTCAGCGAACACCTTATAAGTTGGGTGCTGGACGTTCTTCTTGGTGAAGCGGCGCATAATCGCTTCGGTTTCGGCCGTCCCCAAGCGCAGCGCCGAGGCATATTTGATCATCTGGTCATACTGCTGGCGCACGAGTGCCCAGTTGATCGGGCGCGTCAGTATCTGTTGCAGATTCGCATAGGCCTCGGCTTTACCAGTTTCCGGCCGATACAGCTTCTGCGAATGGATTGCTTTCAGTCGTGGCAACAACTGAAAGCCGAGCAGCCGACACATGGCAAAGGCCACCGTGCTCTGGCCGTGCGAATCGACGTATTGTCGATCCACTTCCATCTCGGTGCAGTGATGGATCACGCCCTCGATCATCGATGCCACCTCGGACGATGAGGGCGACTTGAGCTGGGAATGGATGCACAGCGAATTACGCTCGACGTGCCAATAGATCATAGTGCCGCGTCCGCCGTAGCGGACGTGCCATTGCGTCGTAAGGTTCTGATCCCAAGCCCCGAAATGCTTGGAGTCGCCGGCACACGCGGTGGTGCCGCTACCCCAGACGAGCGGGTTGCGGGCGCGCAGCGTCCCGTCGGCAACAATGGCCACAGCGCGGCGTAGCGCATCGACGCTGATGTAGCGGCGGCGAACATAGGCCAGTTCCTTGGCTGTCGTGCCCGAGCCTTGGCTCGCCATGCGTTGCAAGCCGGCATTGGTACCGATGCCGTGGAGGCACCGCAGCAAACGGGGTTGTAATACGCCGCGATCCATTGCTTCGTAGGCCGTCGGGCTTTTCAGAGCCTCAGTGAACCCCAGCCGCAGATCGGCTTCCTTGACCATATCGAGCAAGCTGGTCATCGGCCAGATGGCGTTAAGTTCGGCCTTGAGCGCCGACAGGCTGGTCGGTTCGGGCTGCGCATCGAGCGGCGTCAGCGTGATCCAGCCGCCGCCCTTACTGCTCAGGCGAACGAAACGGTTGCTCTTCAGTCCGTTTTCGAGAATGCGCATCTCGGCCTGTAGATCGGTGATGAAGCGCTCCGGGTCGAGCGGGAGATTGAGTGCCTGGTAGTGGGCGTCCCAATTTTGGTCGAAATCGACCGGCAAGTCCTCGTCAGGGTTGCGGTAGCGATTCGCGCCGACCACCCAGATTTCCTTGCATCGCAGCTGTTCGCGCAACGCCTCCAGTACGGCTATTTCGTATGTGATCCGGTTGACCCGTTCGAGGCCGGCGGCATCGGTCTCCAACACGGCATCACGTCAGAGCCCGCGCACCACACCATCGAGTGGCACCACTTCGTCCGGCGGAAAGGTATGCACCTTGGTATCCGCGAAGCGTTTCACCAGTTCAAGCGCCTGCATGACCGGCCGGTGACGGTCGTTGTTGGAACGAAACTCCAAAGCGGCCAGTAGTTGGGGCACCATACGGCGGTAATGTCCTCGGTACGAGTTGCGAATCACCGTGCGCAACGTGACCCGATATGTCGGACCGGTGGCTTTCCATTCCTTGACCAGATCACGCAGTTTCTGTTCGCCCACCACGGGAAACACCACGTCGCGTACCATGCCGTCGGGCTGGGCCAACGAGGCATCGGCGAGTTCAAATAGCAGGTTCTGCTTGCCGGTAACCCACTTGAGGTCGTCCAGCAGCTCGCGCTCAACCTTGCGCTCAGCGCGCGCGCCGATTCGGTGGATCGTCTCGATTAGCAAGTCCACCAGATCGTCGGTCAGGCTACGAGCGCGCAAATACACGAAGGCAGCCAGCCAGGTCAGGCGTGCCGCGTCGGGATGCCGGCGGAGCTCGTGCGGTGCTTCGACCGACAGGCGCTTTTAACCTTACGAAAACGGCGTTCCGGATAAGGACACGATTGCTTGATGATCAGACACATGACATCAGGGCGCGTGATTATTATGCGAAAGCCATGGTCTGTCGGTGGCTTTTGTGTGCGTCTTTGGCTGGGGTCCGGTACGCTTCGTTATATGCCCGAACAGCCGAGCCAGCTAAGCCCGCCGGTGGATCCCGCACGCGACCATATGGACGGGCCGGATGATCCCGGCGTAACCCTGCTGGAGTACGGCGATTACCAGTGCGGCTATTGCCAGCGGGCGCACGCAGGCATCCGGCGGATACGCGAGCAACATCTGCCTGGCCAGGTCCGCTATGTTTTTCGGCACCTGCCCAATACCCGGCTGCACCCCGACGCCCAGCGCGCCGCCGAAGCCGCCGAAGCGGCCGCCGCTCAAGGCCGGTTCTGGGATATGCACGACTACTTGTTCGCGCATCAGGACGCGCTCGACCGCGACAGCCTTGTCGACGCCGCCGCCACGCTGGGACTGGATCAGCAACGCTTCGCGCGCGAGCTCGACGACCAGATCCACGCACCGCGGGTGCGCGCCGATCTGGATCACGCGCAGGCCAGCGGCGTCCACGTCACGCCGACGTTTTTCATCGACGGGCGCCGTTATGACGGCCCCTGGGACGACGAGTCGGTGCTGGATACGATGCGCCGGCCGCTGGGCGGACGGGTCCGGCAGTTTGCCGAGGATTTCGCTGGTCTATCAGCCTCAGCAGGCTTTTTGATGCTGCTGGGCGCCGTGGTGGCGCTGGTGTGGGCCAACTCGCCGTGGGCGGCCAGCTACACCGCGCTCTGGAATACCGAGCTGGCCGTGCGTCTGGGACGGTTCGCGCTGCCGCTGTCGTTGCATCAATGGATCAACGACGGCCTGATCGTGCTTTTCTTCTTCGTCGTTACGCTGGAGATCAAGCGCGAGATCACGGTCGGGCAAATGAGCGAACCGCGCCGCGCGGCGCTTCCTTTGGCGGCCGCGGCGGGCGGCATGCTCGCGCCGGTCGTTTTGTATTCGTTGTTCAACTGGGGCGGCGCACAGGCCATGGGTTGGGGCGTGCCCATGGCGACCGATACCGCCTTCGCCCTCGGTATCATGGCAATGCTGGGCTCGCGCGTACCGCTGGCGCTGAAGGTGTTCGTCGCCGCGCTGGCAATCGCCGATGATGTGGGGGCCATTCTGGTGCTGGCGTTGTTTTATACCACCGACATCGCGGTGGCGGGGCTGGTGTTAGCGGCGCTGTGTTTTGCCGCGGCGCTGGCGCTCAACCGCGCCCGGGTCTATAGGCCGCTGCCCTATGCCCTGGTCGGCATCGCGCTATGGTCGGCGGTGTATTATTCGGGCTTACATACCACGCTGGCCGGGGTATTGCTGGCGGTGGCCATTCCCACCCGCAGCCCGCCGAATATGCCGGGCCTGCACAGCCAGAGCACGGCGTTGTTTGATAGTCTGCAAGCGCCGCCGGTGGCGAGCAACGATCAAAGCCGCTACCAAGCCACGGTGCGCGCGCTGGAAAGCCTGGTCCGGCGGCTGCTTTCACCGGCCCAGCGGCTCGAACGCGATCTGCGGCCCTGGTCTTCCTATCTGATACTACCGCTGTTCGCGCTCGCCAACGCCGGTATCGCGGTGGCGCCGAGCACCCTCGATTTTTTACGGCCGGTCAGCCTGGGGGTGATCGTGGGCCTGGTGATCGGCAAGCCGTTGGGCATTACGCTGGCGACCTGGCTGGCGGTGCGCGCGGGGCTGGCGGATCAACCCACTGAATTCAGCTGGCGCCAGGTCGCGGGTGCGGGCGCCCTGTGCGGCATTGGCTTTACGATGTCGATTTTTATCGCCGATGCAGCGTTCGCCGATTCCGGCCCGCTGGCGCTGGCCAAGGTCAGCGTCATGGTCGCCTGCGTGCTCGCAGCCGGTCTCGGCTGGTGGCTGTTGCGCGGCGCGCCCTCGCCGTCGGCTTGAACCTGCCCGAAAAGACGATCCGCCACGTAACCGGCCCAGACTCGGCGCAAAACCGGGTGGCGCTTGTTCTCGAAGGTATCGATTGGCACGCCGATTCGTACCCCGGTTGACGGCCGGTCTCGCTTCGATCCGCGCTAAGAAAGACGCTCGCAGTATGCTGTAACGCGCTATTCATCCGTTCCGAAGCGGAATCGGACGCGGGCCATTACGTTGGGTGAAACCGATTATCTCCGAGAAAAACGGCCAGACAGCCGCTGGTCATTCGCGTTTACTCGATTTTCATAAAGATCCTCTGGCTTTTGCATGACCTTCCAGACCCCATCCAGCAATCCGATCACGCTCGCGGGCGCGCTGATGTGCGACGTGTTGCACGCGTGCGCGTTTTTTAACAGCGATGTCGAAGGTTACCGTGTGTTGACGCCGTTCATCCGCGAGGGTGTCGAGGCCGGCGAGAAAGCGTTTCATATCGTAAGTGCGGCGGGCTGCGATCATCATCTGGGCCATCTGCTCGACGCGGATATCGCGGTCGATGCGGCGCGCGAGCGCGGCCAACTCGATCTACACACCTGGGACGAGATCTATTTCGCCGACGGCACGTTCGATTACCAGCGCGTACTCGAAACCATGTTGGCGCATGTGACGCAAGCGCGTGACAAGGGTGATGCGCGTACGCGGCTGGTCTCGCGCATGGACTGGGCGTTGCAGGATTATCCGGGTACGCAGGATCTGCTCGAATACGAGACCCGCTTCAACCTCGAGCCCAACCCGGGCAATCCTGTGGTTTGCGTCTACGATCTGGCGAAGTTCCGCGCCGACGTGATAACCGATGTCATGCGTGTCCACCCGATCATGGTCATCGGCGAAACCCTGCAGGAAAACCCGTTTTTCGTGCCGCCGGAGCAGATGCTCGCCGAGTTGCGGGCTCGATAAGGCGGTGACCGCATTCGGACGCGACGAATCCGCGACCGAAGTCCAACGGCTGCAAAGTCGTCTCAGCGACCTGCTCGGCGTGCTCGCGCTGCCCTCGGTTTGGCAAAACCAAAGCCCCGAGCGCGTGCTCGCCATATTGCTCGATGCGCTCATGCGCCTGATGCCTTTGGAGTTGGCCTACGCGCGTCTTACCCCGGCCGATGGGGCCAAGCCGGTCGATGTCTATCGTCTCGCGACGGCCAGGCGTTATCGCCGTCAGGCGGCGCGGCTGGCCAAAGGACTCGATGTCTGGCTGACCGGCGAGTCTACGCAAACCCAGGCGACTATCGCGCATCCGTTGGACGAAGGCGATCTGGCGCTGGCACGGCTGCCGCTGGGTCATGCGACGCGTCTTGTCGTGGCCTCGCGCAATACGGATTTCCCCCGCGACACCGAGCGACTACTGCTGCGGGTCGCGACCAATCAGGCCGCAGTCGAACTGCAACACGCCGAGGTGGTCGCGGCGCGAAAGCGCGCCGAGGCCAGTGAGCGCCGCCGCGACACGCCGGTCGCACGCAACATCTACCTGCGTGAGCAACTCGACGACGAAAGGTGCCACGGCGATATTATCGGTGAGAGTACGGCGCTCGCCGGCGTGCTCGCCCATGTCGAGCAGGTCGCGCCGACATCCGCCTGTGTGCTGATCGAAGGCGAGACCGGCACCGGCAAGGAACTCGTCGCGCGCGCGGTACATGCCGGCAGCGGCCGCGACGACGAGGCCTTCGTCAAACTCAACTGCGCGGCGATCCCGACCGGGTTGCTGGAAGCCGAACTGTTCGGCCACGAAAAAGGCGCGTTCACCGGCGCAGTAGCCCAGCGCGTGGGTCGCTTCGAACTCGCCGATGGCGGCACGCTCTTTCTGGACGAAGTCGGCGATATCCCGCTGGAACTCCAGGCCAAGTTGCTGCGCGTGCTCCAGGAAGGCGAGTTCGAGCGCCTGGGCAGTACCCATACCCAGCGCGTGGATGTCCGGCTGGTGACCGCATCCAATCGGGATCTCGCGCGGATGGTGGCCGCCCGCGCCTTTCGCGAGGACCTGTACTATCGGCTCAATGTATTCCCGATCCGTGTGCCGGCGCTGCGTGAGCGCAGCGACGATATCCCAGCACTGGTCGAGCATTTCACCGGTGTCTACGCCCGCAAATTCGACAAACCCGTCGAGCGGATTACCGCCGTGACCATGCGCGCTCTGTGTGCCTACGCCTGGCCCGGCAATATTCGTGAGCTGGAGAATTTCATCGAGCGCAGCGTGATCCTGTCGTCGGGGGCGCAGCTCAACGCACCGCTGACCGAACTCGGCCAGCTACCTTCCAGGCCAGAACACCCGCCCGAATCACCGACAGATGGGCGCAAGAACAGATCTCTGAAAGACGTGGAACACGACCATATCGTGGCTGCGTTGCAAGCCTGTAACTGGACAGTCGGTGGCCCGCAAGGCGCCGCCGCGCGTCTAGAGATGAAACGCACGACGCTGCAATACCGGATGCCAAACTGGGTATAGAGCGACCGGCTACAGGTTGAACAAACAAGAGCCTGATAGAGATCGGATCCGTGTTCATTTCGACATAGACGAAACTGAGGTTTCGCGCTGTTGCGCGACTCCCTTTCGTTTGCTCGTCCAAACGAAAGGAAGCAAAGAAAAGGACACCCGCGTTACGCGCCGGCTGCGCCGGTCCACTGCGATGCTCGCACCGAAGGGATGCGGCCAGAACTCGCGCCGCTTTGGCGGCACTCAGACATGCTGGCCGCACCGATGCTGTGCATCGGACACCCTTCGGTGCTGCGCTTCTCGCCGCTCGACACGGGACCCAATACAGAGGCCGCGGCCTTGTCTGTATTGGCCTGTATTCACCCCCTTGGCGCTGCGCTGAGCAGCCAGGAAAGGATCAAACAGCCGGATGTCTGAGTCGCGCGTAGCGCGGCGAGTTTCCGGCTGTTCTCTTGCTGGCGAGCAGCGCAAGGAATCGATGCGAAGCATCGACGCAGTGCAGGGTGCCCTTTGTGTTGGAGACTTATATTTAGGCAAGCAAATATAAGTCTCTCGCGCATCAGCGCGAAACCCTAAGCCGGATCGAAGACGATGCTGTATCAGCTTTCGAACAACCGGCTGACCGCAACATGACCCGACTGTGCTTGAAACATAATCAAAAATGTCTTTAGACCGCACGGTATGCAACCGCTTGGCCGTCCAAAAGACTGAGTGCACGCCTGTCGCCTTTGCAACACCCGTCGTTGAGCTGCTCGAGGCGAAGCCGCAGGGGATTGGTGAATCAACGCAATGCGTCGCGGTTGATCGTGACTGACGAATAGTCGGCATCTCTGCCGAATAGTCGGCATTTCGGCACCCATACGATCTTATTTGCAAACCAAAACCAACGATCGGTGATCCGGTTATTCTCCTAAAAACAGAGCCTTATATAATTTCATGACGCGTTAGCGCGAGTCTGGTACGGTCATGTATTCGACACCCCCCCCCTCCGGCTTCGGATGGGGTTGCGAACATGCAAGCGAGGAGCACACGTCATGAAAGCAGTCGTCTATAAAGGCCCGAAGGAAGTGGCCGTCGAGGAAGTACCCGACGCCAAGATCGAACGCCCCACCGATGTCGTCGTCAAGATCACCACCACCAATATCTGCGGCTCCGATCTGCATATGTATGAAGGCCGCACGGATCTGCAAACCGGCAGCGTGATCGGCCACGAGAACATGGGTGAAGTCGTGGAGGTCGGCGGCGGCGTCGAGCGCATACGTGTCGGCGACCATGTCTCGCTACCGTTCAATATCGGTTGCGGGTTCTGCCGGAACTGCGAGGCGGGCAACACCGCGTTTTGTCTGACCGTACACCCAGACCCAAACATGGCCGGCGCGGCCTACGGCTTCGCGGGCATGGGGCCGTTCGCCGGCGGTCAGGCCGAATATCTGCGCGTACCGTTCGCCGACTTCAACTGCCTGCGTCTGCCCGAGGATGCGAGCGAAAAACAAAACGACTACGCGCTGGTCTCCGATGTCTTCCCCACCGGCTGGCACGCCACCGAAATGGCCGATTTACAGCCGGGCGAATCGGTAGTGATTTACGGCGGCGGCGCGGTCGGGCTGATGGCCGCCTATTCGGCGATTCTGAAAAGCGCATCGCTGGTCATGCTCGTCGATCGCGAACCCGATCGGCTGAAGCTTGCCAAGCAGATGGGTGCGATCCCCATCGATGACTCCAAAGGCGACAGCGTCAACCAGATACTCGAGCTCACTAACGGCCTGGGTGCAGACAAGGGCTGCGAGTGCGTGGGCTATCAATGCTGCAACCACCACGGCCAAGAACAGCCCAATCTAACCTTGAACAACCTCGTGGCCAGCGTTCGCTTTACCGGCAAGATCGGAACCGTGGGCATTTTCCTGCCACACGACCCTGGCGCCGACAGCGAAATGCATCGCCAGGGTCGAATTGCGTTCGATATGGGCAAGTTCTGGTTCAAGGGCCAGAAAATGGGCTGCGGTCAGGCCAACGTCAAACGCTATAACCGCCAGCTTCGCGATCTCATCCACCGCGACGTGGCCAAGCCATCGTTCATTATCTCGCACGAGATGGCACTGGCCGACGCGCCCGAGGGCTATCGCCGTTTCGACGCCCACGAACCCGGGTATACCAAAATTCTGCTCAAGCCGGCTGCCTGATCGGGCGCCCGCTAATACACTCAGGCCGGGTCGGTTTTTGTAACCGCCCGGCCTGACAAAACGACGGTATGGGACAAGCAATATGATCAGCAAAGCACTCTGGGTCGAGCTGCAAGCCCAACCCGGCAAAGAGGACGACGTCGAGGCTTTTCTCAATAGCGCGAAGGCGCTGGTCGAAAGCGAGCCCGGTACCCGGACCTGGTACGCGATCAAGCTGGGGCCGTCGTCTTACGGCATCTTCGACACGTTTGACGACGAGTCCGGCCGCAATGCCCATCTGTCCGGCGAGGTCGCCAAGGCGCTGACGAACCAAGCCCCGGAGCTGTTTGCCGAGCAGCCGGCAATCCACAAGGTCGATGTGCTGGCGGTGAAATAGCCCGCACGCACCGGTTTTCAGAAGACCGACCCAATGCGTACGAGTCAGCCAACGCAAGCGCCGCCGGGCGCCAAGCCGGCGCTGACCCCCGGTAGCCCGGCGCCCGAGTTCACCTTGGCCCGATCGCCCGACGAGTCGCTGTCGCTGGGCGATTTGCGCGGTCAGCCGGTGGTACTGGTGTTCTACCCGGCCGACTGGAGCCCGGTATGCGGCGGCCAACTGGCACTGTACAACGAGATCCTGGAGGAATTCCAACGCTTCGACGCGCGCTTGCTGGGCATCTCGGTCGATGGTGCCTGGTGCCACAAGGCGTTCGCCGAGGACCAGAATCTGGAATTCGATCTGCTGGCCGATTTCGAGCCCAAAGGCGCGGTCGCCCGGGCCTACGGTGTTTACCGAGAAGACGACGGCGTAACCGAGCGCGCGCTGTTCGTCATCGACGGCGACGGCGTCATCCGCTGGAGCTACGTCTCGCCCATCGATGTCGATCCCGGCGCCGACGGCATCCTGGCCGCGCTCGAAGACTTGGATGAACAGGAGGCCACCCGATGAACGCTTCATCCCTCACCCCGATCGACGAAACCGATCATACCCAAGGCCCCGATGACGCCCCGGTCACCCTGATCGAATACGGCGACTTCGAGTGCCCCGTCTGCGGCCAAGCCTATCCGATCGTCGAGCGGCTAAGACGAGACTACGGCGATGACTTGCGCTTCGCCTTTCGCCACCTGCCGCTAAACAAGGTACACCCGCACGCCGCGCAGGCCGCCCAGGCCGCGGAAGCCGCCGGCGCGCAGGACCAATTCTGGGCGATGCACGCCACCCTGTTCAAAAATCAACGGGCGCTGGAAGATGACGACCTCAAGCGCTACGCCGAGGATCTGGACCTGGATAGCGCACGGTTTGCCCAGGAGCTCGACGACGGTGTGTATAGCAGGCGCGTGCAGGCCGATCTACGGGGCGGCATGCGCGCCGGCGCCAACGGCACGCCATCATTTTTCATCAACGGCGTACGCCACGATGGCGACTTCGACTTCGATACGTTGTCGCAGGCCATAACAAAGGCAGGCGGAGCCTGTTCATGATCCCCACGGCACCGCGTTGCAGCCCAAAATCGTGTCAGCCAAGGCGCAGGGCGCCGGCCGCAGTCACTCTGCGGTCAAGCCCTGCAACACCGGATGGCGCGATTTTGGGCCGCAACCCGAAGGGCCGGTGGCCATTTTTCCGCAATACGGCGTTGCAGCTCGCTCATGTAGCTGGGCTACACGACGCTCGCTGCGCCTTGTCTTGCGAAAAAATGGCCGCCGGCGCGGCGTCGTGGGGATCATGAACAGGCTCTAAACCCTTGGCACGGGGAAACTTCGATATTCAATCAGGAGCAATACGATGCCCGACGAACTCAACGGCAGAAAAATCGCGATACTGGCCACCGACGGCTTTGAACAGGTCGAGCTGACCGAACCGCGCCAGGCGCTGGCCGACGCCGGCGCCGAGACCGTGGTGGTCGCGCCCAAGGACGGGTCCATCAAGGGCTGGAAATTCACCGATTGGGGCGACAGCGTTGACGTCGACGTGACGCTGGACAGCGCCGATGCGGGCGATTATGACGCCCTATTGCTGCCCGGCGGCGTGATGAATCCGGACAGCCTGCGCCGCGACGAATCCGCGCTGGCGTTCGTGCGTGCGTTCTTTGAAGCCGGCAAGCCGGTCGCCGCGATCTGCCATGCGCCCTGGACGCTGATCGACGCCCAGCAGGTCGCCGGCAAGCGCATGACCTCATTTCACACGCTGCAGACCGATCTGAAAAACGCCGGCGCGAACTGGGTGGACGAAGAAGTGGTCGTCGACCAGGGTCTGGTTACCAGCCGCAGCCCCGACGATATCCCGGCGTTCAACGCCAAGATGGTCGAGGAATTCGCCGAAGGCAAGCATCGCGCGTCGGCCACCGGTTAGCGATCGCCAATCCCGCTTATCCAATCGGAGGAATTGTCATGTACTAACCCAACAGCGTTTCGCTGGAAGACGCCCAGCGGGTCACCGCCGCCGGCATCGAAAAATCCCAGGAGATCGGCCAGCCGGAAAATATCGCAGTGGTCGACGCCGGCGGCAACTTAGTCGCCCATGCGCGCATGGACGGCGCCTGGATCGGCAGTGTCGATATTGCCATCAACAAGGCGTTTACCAGCCGCGCCTTCGATCTGTCGACCAAGGATCTGGGGGCGAACGCGCAGCCGGGCGAGCAGTTTTTCGGCATCCAGATGTCCAACCACGGCCGCGTCATGACGTTTGCCGGCGGCGTGCCGTTGCAAAGCGAAGATCGCGTGGTGGGCGCGGTCGGCGTAAGCGGTAGCGGGGACCAGGACCAAAGCGTCGCCGAGGTGGCGGCCCAGGCTTTTTAAATACCGAGTTTTGTACCGACATACCCACGAGGCACGCTATGAAGTTTGTATCCAACCCGCCGCCGCGATCCCCCGCACCCCCGAGCCGCGCCCGCCCATCCAAGACGTCTACGGTCAGGATACCGAGGCTGGCGGGGTCAGCGATGGCGTCATGCGCTGGAGCTGGATGATGGCCATGCAGGCATCGCCCAAGGCCACGCTGGATTGCGTGGCCGCTTTCGGCCGCACCGATCTCAGGCCCGATATGGATGCCTTCAATGTGCCCACCCTGGTGGTGCACGGCACCGGCGATGCCACCGTGCCCATTGACGCCACCGGCCGCGCCGCCGCCAAGGCGATCGGCAGCAACGCCGAGCTCAAGGAGTACGACGGCGCGCCGCACGGGCTGATCGTCACCCACGCCGAGCAACTCAATAAAGACCTATTGCCTTTTCTCAACGGTTGAACACAGCACCGTGCAAAGCACCAAAGGCCCCAACAAGGAGTCACGTATGACCCGAGCTATTCGTTTCCACGAGACCGGCGGCCCGGACGTTCTGCAATACGAAGACATCGAAATCGGCGCGCCCGGCCGCGGCGAAGTTTGTATCAACGTCGAGGCCATCGGCTTGAACCGCGCCGAGGCGATGTTTCGCCAAGGCGCCTATCTGGAAGACCCGAAGCTGCCCGCCGGCGTCGGCTACGAAGGCGCCGGCACCGTCGAGGCGGTCGGCGACGGCGTCGAAGGCCTGGCCGAAGGCGACGCGGTGTCGGTGATCCCGGCGTTTTCGATGAACGACTACAGCTTCTACGCCGAACAGGCGATTGTGCCGGCACACGCAGTCACATCACGGCCGAAAGGTCTCGACGCCGTCCAGGCATCGGCTGTGTGGATGCCGTTTTTGACCGCCTACGGCGCACTCATCGAATTGGGCCAGCTCACCAAAGGTGACGCCGTCATCATCCCGGCGGCTTCCAGCAGTGTTGGTTTGGCCGCCATTCAGATCGCCAATAGCGTCGGCGCGGTGTCGATCGCGGCAACCCGCACTTCGGGAAAAGCCGACGACCTGAAAAAAGCCGGCGCCGCGCATGTCGTGGCGACCGAGGAACAGGACATTGTCGCCGAAGTTATGCGTATCACCGGTAACAAAGGCGCGCGCATGGTCTTCGATCCGGTGGCCGGCCCGCAGGTCGAAACGCTGGTCGACGCCATGGGCGCCGGCGGCATCGTGTTCATCTATGGCGCGTTGGCCGGCAAGCCGACGCCGTTTCCGATGATCGCGGGTATGAACAAGGCGCTAACCATGCGCGGCTATACCCTTTTCGAGGTCATCGGCGACGCCGGCCGCTTCGAGCGCGGCAAGAAGTTTGTCACCGACGGCCTGGAAAAAGGCGATTTCAAGGCCACGGTGTCCAAGACTTTCGACTTCGAGGACATGGTCGAAGCCCACATGTATATGGAATCCAACCAGCAATTCGGCAAGATCGTTGTCACGGTCGGCGGCTAAATTCACCAATCCCCCGCGGCTCGCCGCGGGCACCTCGGCGATGGGGTTTCCAAATCGGCCGGCACGCGTGCCGGTCGTCGGATTGTAAGCCTGGATAATTGGAGAGGATGTTATGAAAATACTCATGGTTTTGACCTCGCACGACCAACTCGGTGATACCGGCAAGCCCACCGGCTTCTGGCTGGAGGAATTCGCCGCACCCTACTATGTCTTCATCGACGCCGGAGCCGAAGTGGCGCTGGCTTCACCGGCCGGCGGCCAGCCGCCGGTCGACCCGGCCAGCGACAGCGAAGACACTCAGACCGAGGCCACCCGGCGCTTCAAGCAAGACGGCGACGCGCAAGCCGCGCTGGCGGACACCGCCAAGCTGGCTGATGTGGCCGAAGACGATTTCGACGGCGTCTTCTATCCCGGCGGCCACGGCCCGCTCTGGGATCTGGCCGAAGACGGCGATTCCATAGCCCTGATCGAAACCACCCACGCCGCCGGCCTGCCGCTAGCCCTGGTTTGCCACGCTCCCGGCGTGCTGCGTAAAACCAAAGACGCCGACGGCGCGCCATTGGTCAAAGACAAATCCGTGACCGGGTTTGCCAACAGCGAAGAAGAAGGCGCGGGCCTGACCGACGTGGTGCCGTTTCTGGTCGAGGATTCGCTCAAGGACAATGGCGGTCGTTATTCCAAGGGCGACGACTGGGCCTCGCACGTCGTCACCGAAAACAACCTGATTACCGGCCAGAATCCGGCGTCCTCGGCGGACACGGCGCAAGCGCTGCTCGAGCAGATCCGTCGGCGCGTTGGTTCTCGCGACACCGCGCCTGCGCGGTGATCCCTAACTAGCCGCCGCGGCAGTACGCACGAAGAATTAGTTCGTCGAGCAATTCTTGGAGAAAAATCAACATGGCACAAACTCGCCCCCTACCCGGAAGCGAACACTACCCCACCTTGTTTTCGCCGATTCGTATCGATTCACTGGCACTGGACAATCGCGCTACGGTCGCGCCAATGACCCGCGCCAGCGCCAACCCCGACGGGACAGCCACCGAGCAGATGGTCGAGTATTACCGCCGCTATGCCCGCGGCGGTTTTGGCCTGGTGATTACCGAAGGCACGTTCACCGATACTGCCTACAGCCGCGGCTATTACCGCCAGCCGGGGATTGCCACCGAGGCGCAGGCCGCGTCCTGGCAGCCGGTGGTGAACGCGGTCCATGACGCCGGCGCACGGTTCGTGATGCAGCTCATGCACGCCGGCGGGCAGAGCCAGTACAACGATTATGCGGATGTCAATGTCGGACCCTCGGCGGTTGCGCCCTATGGCGAAACCAATCCCATCTACCACGGCAGCGGCGAGCCTTTTCCGGTGCCCGAAGCGCTGACCGAAACCGGCATCATCGAGGTGATCGACGGTTTCGTGGCCGCGGCACAGCGCGCCATGCAAGCCGGCTTCGACGGCGTGGAAATTCATGGCGCCAACGGTTATCTGCTCGATGAGTTCATCACCGCGTATCACAACCAACGCGACGACGAGTACGGCGGCGATATCGGCAACCGCGTGCGCCTGGTCCGGCGTGTGGTGCAAAGCGTGCGCGACGCGGTGGGCCGCGACTTCGCCGTCGGCGTGCGTCTCTCGCAGACCAAGATCGCCGACATGGATTATCGCTGGGACGGTCCGGACGACGCCGCCGTAATTTTTCGTGCCATGGCCGAGGCCGGCGCCAGCTATATCCACGTCACCGGCGCCGGCGCGGTCGATCCGGCTTTTTCCGACGACGGCCCGAGCCTGGCCGAACTGGCTGCCGAACACGGCGGCGGCATCGCGGTCATCGCCAACGGCAAATTGCACGATGCGGATAAAGCCGAAGATCAACTCGCCTCCGGCGGCGCCAGCCTGATCGCCATCGCGCGCGGGGCATTGGTCAACGCCGACTGGCCCCGGCGCATGACCGAGGGCCGCAAGCAGAACGATTTCGATCCGGACATGCTGTCGCCGCTGGCCACGCTCGACAATCAGGCTGATTGGGAAGCCAATCAGGCGGATATCTTCGAGCCTTTGCACAAATCCCGTTGAGCTCGAGACGGTGGCGCCGGTGGCTGAGCCGAAGCATTTCGACGTCGGCGTCATCGTTTTTTATAAGCGACAAGCTGTCCAAAACTGAGTGTGCTTTGCCCGACGCGGTGACGTGGCCAGCAATCGCCGCGAAGATCACAAGATCAGCATGCTTGCGCTCTACCTGAATCAGAACGGCATGGTTTTCATCAAAAGGAGTACGTTATGACAACCCAAACAACGGCATCGACGAGCACGGGTGGTGCGACACCATCCGAGCGCGCCCCCGCGACCGCCAAGCTCTATCGCACCAAGAATGACCTGCCGCCGGCGACCCGGGCTCAGGTCGCGGACTTGCTCAATCAGCGGCTCGCCGACTGTATTGACCTCCAGACCCAGTGCAAACAAGCCCACTGGAACCTGAAGGGCGCGAACTTCATCGCGCTCCACAAGCTTTTTGACGAGATCAACGACTCGGTCGAAGACTACGTCGACCTTATTGCCGAGCGCATCGCGCAGTTGGGCGGCATCGCCGAAGGCACGGCCCGCGTCGTGGCCGAGCGCTCCGCCCTGGACGTCTACCCATTGGTCCTGGAAACGAGCGATGAGCATGTCGATGCATTGTCCACGGCGCTTGCCGCATTCGCCCGCACTGCGCGGCTCGGCGTCGAAGAAATGGACGAGCTTGCGGATGCCGTCAGTTCGGATATTTTGACCGAAATCACACGCGGCGTGGACCAGTGGCTCTGGTTCGTGGAGGCGCACCAGCAGGGCGAGCGAATCGATATAAGCTGATTCGGCGACCAAGCTAATGGTTTCCTGTTGTTGCTGGCGAGTGAGCTCGGGTCGTCGCCCGCCCACGCGGCCGGCGAGTCGAGCGTCCTTCAGGCGTAGCTGCACACGGTGCCGGTGTGTTGCGGTAATCGCCAACGGCGAGCTGGACGATCCCGACAAGGCCGAAGCCCAGCTCGCTTCCGGCGGCGCGAGCCTGGCCGCCGTCGCGCGCGGGGCGCTACCAAATACCAAATGGCGACAGCGCGTGGCCGAAGAAACCGCCCAGAAGGCATTCGATACCGACATGATCCAGCCGCTCGCCACACTCGACAATCAGGCGGATTGGGAAACCAACCAGGCGAATATCTTCGAGCCTTTGCACAAATCACTTTAGCTCAGAGCCTGTTCATGATCCGCACGACGCCATCGGCGGCACCTGCGTGAATTTCAGCTGCATCCTCATCAAAACCCTAATCCAGTCGGCACGCGCTGTGGATGCGATCAAAAACACTTCGCAGTTCGGCATCAACGTCGATACGTCCACTATTGACGTGGATTTCGCTCGCATCATGCGCGACATGCGCGCCGCCCGGGGAGCAACGCGCAAGGGACTCGGCAGTGGGTGGAAGACGCGATGACGTCGTTTTATACCCGTGTGCGCTTTGTCGGCAACAAGCTGGCCGAAACGAATGTTCTTCGCACGTCGCGGCGACATGGCCAGCAATCGCCGCGAAGATCACGAGGTCAGCATGCTTGCGCTCCATCTGATCCAGAACTGCATGGTCTGCGTCAATACCCTGATGATCCAAAAGTGTTGGCTCAACCGCACTGGCAGGGACGATTCACGCCGCGAGACTACGAGGCACTGACGCCGTTGATATGGGAGCACGTTAATTCGTATGGGCGGTTCGAGCTTGATATGAACGTTCGACTGGCTTTGCTTTGACTCAGATGGCGGCCGGTGACACGACTGTTGGGTCTACCCCAGAAGCCGGCCTCGCGCGAAGCGTACAACGCGTTTCTCGATACCGCGCGCGAGCTTGGCGCGGTGGGCGTCGGGCCGTCAGCCACGAGAGACGACCTTGACCCGGTGTATAGCTACGCCGATCTGGCCGACGAGTCGATGGTTCGACGGGCCCATCGTCGCGACCTGCTCGTGCACGTCTACACCCTCGACGACGCCTCGGATTTTCGACGTTATCTGGATCGCGGTGTGGACGGCATCTTCACGAACGACCCAACGGCCCTACTCGATACGCTGGGCCGGCCTGTCGATAGCCGCGTTGAGGCCGTTCTGACCGATCTGGGCTACTGAATCCACGGGGCGCCGATCGTCGACGGCGCCTCCGGCTTTCGGACCGTATCCCTACGCCTGGGCCCAGCAGCGCTCGTAGAGCGCCACGATCGTCTCGGCGTCAGGCACCCGCGGGTTGTTGCCGGGCGAGCCCGACGCCAGGGCCTGTTCGGCCATGGTGGCCAAGTGCTGCTGCCAGGCTTCGCGATCGATGCCGAAATCGCCCGGCGACGGCACGCCCAGCTCGGCGTTCAGCGCGCGCAGCTCTTCTTTTAGCAGGTTGCAGGCTGCAAGCTCTGTGTTCGCGGGATTGGCAATACCGATAGCGCGCGCGCACTCGGCGTAACGGCCGGGTGCGGCATCTACCGAGTAATCGGTCACCGCGGGTAGAAGCATCGCGTTGGACATGCCGTGCGGCACATGAAACGCCGCGCCGATGGGCCGGCTCATGCCGTGGACGAGAGCCACCGAGGCACTCGAGAACGCGATGCCAGCCAGATAAGCGCCCAGCATCATTGCCTCGCGCGCCGCGCGGTCACTGGGCTCATGATAGACCCGGCGCAGGTTTGGCCCGATCAAGCGCATGGCGGCCAGTGCCTGCTGATCCGAATACGCGTTGGCCTTGCGGCTGACGTAGGCTTCCATGGCGTGGGTCAGCGCATCGATGCCGGTATCCGCCGTGACGCGCGCCGGTACGCTCAAGGTGAGCTCATAGTCCAGGATCGCCGCCGTCGGCATGAAACCGATGCCCACGCACAGCATCTTCTCGTCGGCCGTATCATCAGTGATGATCGTAAAGCGCGTGGCTTCGGAGCCGGTTCCGGCGGTCGTGGGGATCGCGATGACCGGCAGGCCGACTTCGCCGGCTTGGTTCGGAAATTTATAGTCGCGAATCTCGCCGCCGAAATGCCCGAGCACGCCAATCGCCTTGGCCGAGTCAATTGGGCTGCCGCCGCCCAGCGCGATGAGGCTGTCATACGCCTGGCCGTCCTCCGCACCGGCTTGAAGCGCGGCCACGCCGGCCTTGATCGAGGCCTCGGTTGGT
Source organism: Salinisphaera sp. UBA1666 (assembly GCA_002320455.1). Lineage (GTDB taxonomy): Bacteria > Pseudomonadota > Gammaproteobacteria > Nevskiales > Salinisphaeraceae > Salinisphaera. Next base: position 706 of record DCKU01000187.1, on the reverse strand, counting down.
TCGGGGACGGTCTCGCCAAATACGCCGTAGCTGATACCGCCATACCGCAGTCGCTGGCCCAGGCGTTCTACGTAACCCAGCTGGCGCATCATCGGGTCGGTCACGATTAGCGGGCGGGATACGCCCAGCCCGGCGAGTACGTCGGCGACGCGCTCGATGGCCCCGGCGCCGATTTCAGTGATCTTCGGCAGCAGGATGTTATTGGGCATGAACGCTTTCTCCTTCACGATGCGGGCCGGTACGGCGTGCTGGCCGACCCTGTATTGTTGTGTTCTATCTTTTTCGCACGAGTGTTGCCATGAGTGAAACCGCCCGTTTTGTCGTCATCGCCGAGTTCAGGCTCAAGGAAGGTCAACAGGCTGCCTTTCTGGGCCATGCCCACGAGGATGCTCGCGCGTCACTAGCCAACGAGCCCGGCTGTCATCAATTCGATGTCTTGACCACCCCGGACGACGACTGCCTTGTCGTGCTTCATGAAGCCTATACCGATCGCGCGGCCTTCGATACCCACACCGAAATGCCGCACTATGCGCCGTTCAAGGACGCGACCGGCCCCATGCTGGCCGCCCCGCCGGTCGTGCGATTTTTCGACATCACCTAAGGAAGCTCTGCACAACCTGTCCCGGTCGCGCCGGGTGCTTTGCGCGCGATTGACAAGGAAGTGAGAGCGTGGCGTGCTTGCTGCACGGTAGCGAACACTGACGCC
>DCKU01000133.1 GCA_002320455.1 Salinisphaera sp. UBA1666 | reverse complement strand
CAAGCGCTGTTTTGCGGCAATCCAGCGTTCTAGCACGCTTGCGCAGAATGACTGCGCAGCGCGCGCTACGCCTCGTCTTGCCGCAAAACAGCGCTTGGCGCGGACTCGTATGAAACATCAACAGGCCCTAGGACGAGACGCCCTACTCTTCGGGGTAATCGCGCACGTTCTGAAGGATCCACGGGTTGGGCTGGTCAAGCGCGGCATGGGCGCCGTGCAAGACATGAATCGATCCTGTGCCTTCCATCACCACGGCTCGTATCTCGGCGAGATCCGAAACGTTGGCCGCGCGCAGGTGGGTACGCAAATCATCCTCGGTCACGCGGGCAATCCGCAGATTGCGATGTCGCATGACACCCCCCTTGGCCATCAACAAGATCGGCCGGTTATCGACGGTTCGCTCGGCCGCCCGTCGGCGCGCTCGCAGGTGCGAGACCAAAAGCTGCAGGCCGTAGAGCGTCACCACCGCTAGCGCGCCCTGGGCCAGGGGCGGTTTTTCGGTGGCGATGGTGGTCGCGATCAACGAGCCCAGCGCCACGCTGACCGCGATATCGAAGGTGGACATCTCGGCGAAGCTGCGCACCCCGGATATCCGGGCACACACAATCAGTAGCGCATACATGCCCACGGTAGAGCCGGCGACCGCGGCCAGTGCGACTGGCGTGCTTGCAAACCAGTTGAGCCCGTTCATGCAAAAGATCTCTTGGGGGTTCAAAACAGGGGGCGCGCACGTCCCACAGCGAGGATCGGACAAACCGCGTTAAGATGAAGACAACACCGAAACACGCAACGCAAGGGTTACAGGATGTTGAAAGTCGGATTCGTTGGCTGGCGCGGCATGGTCGGCTCGGTCCTCATGCAGCGCATGCTGGCCGACAATGACTATGACGGCCTCGAGCCGGTCTTCTTTTCGACCTCCCAGGCCGGCCAGCCCGGCCCGGATATCGGCCGCGATGTCCCGCCGCTCGCGGATGCCAAGGATCTCGACGCGCTGGCGGCCATGGACGTCATCGTCACCTGTCAGGGCGGCGATTACACCGACGAGGTCTACGGCCCGCTGCGCGCCTCCGGCTGGGACGGCTACTGGATCGATGCGGCCAGCAAGCTGCGCATGGCTGACGACGCCACCATCATTCTCGACCCGGTCAACCGCGACGTCATCGACGCCGAGCTGGCCCGCGGGACCAAGACTTTCTGTGGCGGCAACTGCACCGTCAGCTTGATGATGCTAGCTCTGGGCGGGCTGTTCGAAGCCGATCTGATCGAGTGGATGTCGGCCATGACCTATCAAGCCGCCTCCGGCGCGGGTGCGGCCAACATGCGCGAGCTGTTGTTGCAGATGGGCAGCCTGCATGATGCTGTGGCCGACCAGCTGGCCACGCCAGACTCGGCGATTCTGGATATCGACCAAAAGATCACCGAGACCATGAACAGCTCGAGCTTCCCGACTGCCGAGTTCGGCCATCCGCTAGCCGGCTCGGCCCTGCCGTGGATCGATTCGCTGATCGATACGACCGGCCAGTCAAAGGAAGAATGGAAAGCTGGGGCCGAGTCCAACAAGATCATGGGCCGCACCGATGCCCCGATTCCGATGGACGGCATCTGCGTGCGTATCGGCTCCATGCGGTGTCATGCCCAGGCCTTCACCATCAAGCTGAAAAAAGACCTGCCGATTGCCGAGATCGAGCAGCTCATCGCCAACCACAACGATTGGGTCAAGCTCGTTCCCAACGAAAAAGACGCCAGCAATTCGCGGCTCACCGCAGCAGCCGTCTCCGGCACGCTGGATATTCCGGTCGGGCGGGTACGCAAGCTGGCCATGGGCGGCGAATATCTGACCGCCTACACCGTGGGTGACCAGCTGCTCTGGGGTGCGGCCGAGCCCTTGAAACGCATGCTAGGCATTCTGCGCAAGCAGCTCTAAGCCGTTTCGCGCCCGCTAACGCCGCCTGCCCGGGCGGCGTTTTTCGTTGCAGACCACAACACACCCTAGACTATAGCGGCCCATCGCCCACCGGCCTGCGACCGACCCAGGTGAATTGATGTCCGACTCTGCCGCCAACCCCGAAATACCTCGCGCTCGCTATCTCGCCAGCGACAACACGTCGGGGCTCTGCCCGGAGGCCATGGATTATCTGGCCCGGGCCAATCAGGTCGACGATCTGGCCTACGGCAACGACGGATGGACCACGGCGGCCAGCGACGGCTTTCGTGAGCTGTTCGAGACCGACTGCGAAGTCTTTTTCGTGTTCAACGGTACGGCGGCCAACTCGCTGGCGCTGGCCTCGCTGTGTCAGAGCTATCACAGTGTGATCTGTCACCAGCTGGCCCATATCGAAACCGACGAATGCGGCGGGCCCGAGTTCTTTTCTAACGGCTCCAAACTGCTGACCGTGGCCGGTGAGGCCGGCCGTATCACCCCGGCCGGGATCGAGGCCACGGTGACCAAGCGCGGTGATATCCACTATCCGCGGCCCAAGGTGATTTCGCTGACCCAGGCCACCGAAGTGGGCACCGTGTATGACCTGGCCGATCTACGCGCGATCCGCGAGGTGGCCGACCGGCATGACCTGCGCATCCATATGGACGGCGCACGCTTTGCCAACGCCTGCGCCGGGCTGGATGTATCCCCGGCGGAGCTGACTTGGCGCGCCGGCGTGGATGTCCTGTGTTTTTCGGGCACCAAGAACGGGCTGGGCTTCGGCGAAGCCGTGATCTTCTTCGACAAGCGCCTGGCGCTGGATTTCGAATATCGCTGTAAGCAGGCCGGCCAACTGGCCTCGAAGATGCGTTATCTCTCGGCGCCCTGGCTGGGCCTGCTGGAAACCGGTGCCTGGCTGTCCAACGCACAACACGCCAACGCCATGGCGGCGCGTCTGCGGGACGGGCTCACCGATATCGAATACGTCACGCCGATGTTCGACACCCAGGCCAACAGCGTGTTTCTGGATATGCCGGGCGATCTACAGAACGCCCTGCGCGAGACCGGCTGGACGTTCTATACGTTCATCGGCGAGGGCGGCGTGCGTTTCGTATGCAGCTGGAACACCACGCCAGCCCTGATCGATGAGCTGATCGCCGATCTGAAAGCTGCAGCGGCGCGGCTGGGCTACGACATCGCTGCCTAGGCCTGCATAGGCCAGCTCGTCCGGGCTAGCCCGTCAGCAAGGCTTCGAGCGCAGCCGGCGCATCGAGCGCGACATCAATACTTTCGCTGCGCGACAAAGCGTTCTGGAACGTCGTGGCCACCGCCCGTGCCCCATCTTCGATCTCGTCGGCCGAGCGGTGACAGCGAATCGCCACCTGGTCGAAAAACTGTGCAAGCGTCACGTCACGCGCGTCCGCCTCGGCCTGCTGCGCGCCGGCCTCGGCCGACTTGGCGAGTTCCTTGGGCAGCTGCGAGGCCAGCGCGAAGGTCTGCTGGGCCGGCAGGTACATGCACAGCACCTCGACCGTGGCATGGCTGATGTTCGCGGCCAGCTCCCGGTCGGTGAGGCCGGCGCGCTCGGCGACGTCGGTGATGAATTGTTCGGTCTGCATCGGTACTCGTTCGATGATGATGGATTCGAGCGGCAGTGTCGGTGGATCAACGCGGCGCGTATATCCGGGGTGATCCGGAGAACGTGCCCTGGCGCAGGGCGAGCGCTCGCCATGGCCCCGTGTCATCTGTTATCAACAGGCCTCACGTTTACGACCAAGGTTCGTCATGACGCACCGTTTTATCGCTACTCTGCTGCTGGCCGTCACCTTTGCGGTGCCCGCGCTGGCTGCCGACGAATCAGACAAGCCGCAGATGCCGGCCAAGCCCAGCGCCGAGGGCATGCAGATCACACAAAGCCCGTATAGCGCGGCTAAAACCGTCACGCGTTTCGAAAACGTGGTCCGCAACCAGGGCCTGACCGTCTTCGACACCATCGATCACGCCGCAGGCGCGGCCAGCGCTAATCTCATCCTCCCCGCCACCACGCTGGTGATCTTTGGCAACCCGAAAGCCGGTACGCCGTTGATGCAGTGCTCGCGCACCGTGGCCATCGACCTGCCGAGCAAGGCGCTGATCTGGCGCGAGAACGGCAAGACCTGGATCGGCGTCAACGACATGGACTATCTGGCGGCTCGTCACAACATGACCGACTGCCCGGCCGTGCCCAAGGTGGCCGACAAGCTCAAGCAGGTCGTCGGCCAGACCGTCGCTCGCTAGCCGCGTCGGCCCAGTCGCCCGGCCGCTGCATCGAGGACGATCAGCACCGGACAGCTAGCCGCCCACACCGGCAGGAGCACGGCCAGCGGCACGAACGCGGCCAGCAGCCCGAGCTGTTGGCCGCGGGTCAGCCCGGCCAGGCTCTGCCACAGCGTGATACGCGGCCCGGCTCGCCGGCCTCGGGCCAGCCCGGCCCAGCCGAGGCCCACGAGGCCGATCAATCCCACGGCGAATACGCCGAGCACGAGCTGGTTCACCAAGCCGAACAACACGCCCATGTGCGCATCGATGCCCCAGCGCGTGAGCTTGGCGGCGATCGGATAATCCTCGAAACGGCTTTCATCCACGACGCGCCCGCTCGGCCCGTCCACGGCGATCCGATCGACCTGAGACGGCCAGCGGCGGTCGATCTCGGCGACCGTCCAGATCGCGCCGGCACCTGCCGGCGGACGGATCTCGATACGCTCGGCCGTCAACCCATGCGCGCGGGCGACCGCCAGCATCCGATCATAGGTCGCACGTGAGGTCGGGGCCGTCTCGCCGGTCATCCCGCCGTGCTCGTGGGCGGCCAGCGCCGGCGTCTGCCAGCCGGCCCAGACGCGCAATACGCCGATCTGCTGGCCCGCAAACTGCGACCACGTCAGGCCCGTGACCGAGAACCCAATGAGGCCGATCGCCAGCCACGGCCCGGCCCGTTGATGCCAGCGACGCGGCGCACTACGACTTGCCCGCGCGGCCCGGCGTCGCCACCAGAGCCATACCCCGCCCAGCGCCGCCACGCCCAGCCAGGAGGCCGCCAGCTCGCTATACAGCCGGCCTACGCTGCCCAGCAGCAGGCTGCGATGTAGCTGGTCGATGATGCGCCGGATCGGCAAGGTGCCGGACGTGCCATAAGCCGCGAGCTGGCCGGTCACCCGTCCGCTCGTCGGATCGACAAAAACAGCGGTGGTCACGTTGGGCGCGGCCCCCGGCCGGGCGAACATCACGCGGGTGGTCTGCCCGCCGGGCTGGCCCGGGCGTACGGCGACCGGCTCGGCCGAGCCGGCCAGCGTGGCGCTGGCCCGTGCAATCTGTCGGGCCAGGGGCAGCGCCGGCTGGCCATTGGTCGCCGGCGCCGCCTCGTTGGCCGGGGCATACCACCAGGCCTCGAGCTGAGGCGTGGCTGCGTAGGCCAGCCCGGTGACCGCCGCGATCAGCAATAGCGGCGCCACGAACACCCCCACGGCCGTATGCAACGCGCGCATGAACACCGCCAGCCGCGCGGCCGGCGCGAGCGCGAGTCGATGCCCGACGGGCGTTGAGGCGTAGGCCACGGACACGATGCTTGATACGACGTAGCGGAATCAGCGCATCAAACGATACGCCGCGCTGGCCAAACGCCGCGTGTGACCGATCGTCGCAGCCCGGCGCCCGCGCCGCATCCCAAGACCGTTTTCCAATCAGTCGCAGCCGGTCTCGTGCATGCAGGCACCCGCCCCCTCACGCAGCTGGTAGATCACCTCGGCGATGCGTCGCTGCTCGGGCCGGCCCCGAGTCACGCGTTGTACGTCATCGGCCAGCCGGTCGCGGCTATGGCCGGGATGGGCGACGATCAACGGGATATCCGAGTCGCGATGCGACGGGCTGCCGTGCCAGGCGTGGTAAAGCGAGGCGAAATAACGCCGCCGGTCGATATCGTCGGTGTTGCCGTTTTCAGCGATGAGAATCACGTCGCCTGCGCGATCGCCGTGGGGCCCGACCGTGAGATCATCGATTCGCCCGGCCAGATCGACATAGCTCGGCCGCGGATGCTCGGCCAGGAAGACATCGATCGGCTGGGTCTCGCCGCGGCCGGTATAGACTTCGAAGACCGGCGCCGTGGCCCCGACCGACGAACCGGTGCGCACCAGAATCATGTCCAGTGCGTCGGCCATTTCCGGCACCGGCCCCCGGCCCCGGTTGGCCTGATAGAACGCCTCGGCCGCGGCATCGATATCCACGCGCCGGGCCGGCGCGCGCCAGTCACAGGGCGCACCCGCGGTGTCACAGGTCGAGCGATCGGCCACGTAAACGAAAGCCATGCCGCCCTGATAGGCCAGCACCGAGTCAAAGTAAGTCGCCTCGTCCACATCGAGCGCGAACGGGCGCACGGTAAACCCGGTCGCTTCGAGCACGTTCGGCGGCTCACCCTGGCCGTCGACGGATAACGAATGGGTATCGTCGGCCCGCACGCCCGTATGGCCATGGTCGGAAGTCAGCACCACGTAGCGATTGTCCAACGCGCCGGCCTCGGCCAGCGTCTGGCGCAGACGCTTCAGCATTGGCTCCAGCCCGTCGCGCAGGTACTTGCGACGGGTGACGTCCGGGGCGTCGTCGGTGATGTGGGCATAGTGATCCAGCCCGGGCAGATACACCGTGATCACATCCGCCGGGGCCTCGCCGTCGTTGATCAGATCGGCCATGTTTTCGATGACTTCCTGGTCCAGCTCCTTGAACGCCGACAGCGACTCGCTGTCCGGCGTGATATCGATGAAGCTGCCGGCAAACAGCGACTGGAACAGATCCAGCATCACGGTACGATCGGTCAACAGCAGCCGATTGGCCCCGGCATAATATTGATGCATGCCCACCCAGATCCGCATGCCGGGCTCGGCCGCACGCAGCCGCTCGTAGAGCGTGGGCACTTCAAGCAGCGCGTTGGCATAGCCTTCGGTATAGATCTTGAACACCGGCAGCGCGGTCGGCACGGTCACCGGCACGGGCGCTGCGAACTGGCCGGTCTCACGGATGAAGAACTCGTTGCCGGGCACGCCGGTTTCGGCCGGGTCGCGCCCGGTGATCATCGTGGCCCAGGACACACCGGTGGACGACGGCAACGTGCTTTCCAGCGTCTCGTCGAAATAGGCGTGCTCGAAGTCGTCGCCGGTCTGGCCGCCCAACAGGCGCGCCATTTCCGGCAGCTCGCCGCGGCGAAGCATGTCGTAGAGCAGGTGCCGGTCGATCCCGTCGATGGCCACGATCAACAGTGTCGGCTTGTCGCTCGTGGCGGCCAGCGGGGCCTCGCTGTCGCGCAGCTTGATCTCGTCGCCGGCCAGCCAGAACTGGGTGGCCTGCCAAGCACAGCCGGACAGGCTGGCTGCCAGCACCAGCAATAGCGCCAGACGCCCCGTCATCCACCCCCGATCCACCATCCCGGTCTCCTTGTTCGATAAGCGCCGTCCGGCGCGCTGGTTACCAGCGACTGGCCAGTCGCCGCACCAGCGCATCGACCTCGTCGTGCGCGCCGATAACCGTCAGCGTGTCGTTGATTCGCAGCTGCGTGGACGGCTCGGCCTCGAGTACTGCATCGCCCCGCTGAATACGAAGCACTCGCGTGCCTTCGGGCAGGCCGATATGCCGGATCGGCCGATCGGCCAGCCACGGATTGGCCAGCTTGGCAATGCGGATCTCTTGGTTGTCATCGTCGTGGATCAGCCCGGCCATGGCCGAGCCGCCCACGGCCAGGCTTTCCAGCAGCAGGAACTTGGCATAAGCCGGGTTGACGACACTGACGCCGGCATCGCGAAAGCGTTTGTTGAAAGCCGGGTCGCGCACCCAGGCCACCTGTCGCTGTACGCCGTGCACCTCGCGCGCCACACGACAATAGGCCAAGTTGGTTTCATCATCATCGGCCAGGGCGATGACGGTATCCGCGCCTTCGATGCCGGCGGTCCGCAGGGCCGTACTCAGCCGGCTGCGTGACACGTCGACCGGCGCGTCGTGGTGGCCAATATCGTGAACGGCCACATCTCGCCCGATCTCGCGCAGCCGGGCAGCCAACGGCCCGGTATCGCGCGTGTCGCCAATCAGCAGCATGTGCCGGGCCTTGCGATAGCTCCGCGGCACCAGGCGCGAAAACGCGATCGGCGAGCACAGGCAGGTGACGATCGCCACCAGGATGATCGCTGCATCCAGCGCCGGCGAGATGATGCCCATCTCCACGCCGATAGCCGCCACCGCGATGATCAGCGACAGCCGCGCCGAGAGCAGCGTGCTGGCCGCAAACGTCTCGCGCCAGCCAAACGCCAGGCGAAACGCCATCGAGCCCACCAGCTTCACGCCGAAGGCGATCGCCAGCAGCAGGCCCACCGTTGCCCAGGGCGAATCCGAGCCCAGCAGCGCCGGGAGATCGAACTGCACGCCCACCATCACGAAGAAGATCGGAATGAAAAAGCCGTAGCCGATGGCGTCCAGCTTTTCGCGCAGCAGCGAGCTCTCACTGCCCACCAGAAACGACACCAGCACCCCGGCCAGAAACGCGCCCAAAATGTTTTCCACGCCCAGGCCCTCGGCCAGGGCAATGAACACCAGGGCCAGCGCCATCGAGCCGCGTACGCGAATCTGGGATGTCGCCGTGGACAGCGCGTGCATCAGACGTTGAGCCGGCAGGTTATGCCGGGCGCGCTCGGCCAGGCGATAGGCCGCCACGAACACGATCAAGAGCACCAGGATCAGCAGCAGATCGAGCGCAGCACCGGCGCGCACCATGGCAAAGCCGCTGACCAGCAGAATCGTGACGAAATCAGCAATCAGCGCCGCCGCCAGCAGCGTCTGGCCGAACGTGCTCTCGATGACGCCGCGCTCCTTGAGCACCGGAGCGACCACGCCCAGCGACGTGGTGGACAGAATCAGCGCCATCAACCACGGCTGGTCCACGAGCCCCAGATACGTGAGATAGAACGCCCCCAGCAAAGAGCAGCCGGTGGTCAACGCAAACGCTACTCCGCCAATGACGAACGGATTGCGCCGCAGACGTGCCGCGCGCGTGCTGGCCCGCAGGCCCCCGCGCGCCGACAGGCCGGAGAAGTCGATCTCCAGGCCCGACAGAAACATCAGATAGGCAAAGCCGAAGACTGAGAGCACCTCGAGGACGAACTCGTCGCCCACCAGGCCCAGCCCGCTACGACCGACCACGATGCCCGCAATGATTTCACCCACCACCACGGGTATCCCCAGGCGACGGATCGGCGAAAGCAGGATCGGCACCGCAAAGCTCAAGGCGATGACGATCAGCAGCGGCAAGAAAGAGATATGCCCGGATTCCATGGCGCCCCGCGAACCGTGGACAAACAAGACCGGGCATCTGATGGCCCGGCACGGCAAGCGAGACACCATAAGCGCCCGGCGCACTCGCTACAAAGCGTGGCATTCAATCACGGCCGGCGCGCGATCGATAGGCCAACGCCTTATCGACCGGCCTCAATCCGGCGTTGGCGTACGTTTGGCACAAAAAAGCCGCCGCCCGGCGGGCGACGGCTTCATACCGATCGGGTGATCAGCGCAGACTAATCCCCGTCGCTGTCGTCATCATCATTGTCGGTGTCGACGTCCATGTCGTCGTTGTCGTCGCCGTCGTCATCCGAATCGTTATCCATGTCGTTGTCGTCCATGTCGACGTCGCCGCCCATGGTCTGGCCATCGGCATCGTCATGGTCCATATCGTCGTTCATGGTGGCGTGGTCCATCGACATGTCTGAGTCGTCATCGGCCAGCGCAGCCGAAGAAAACACAAGGCCGCCCAGCGCCAGCGCCAGCGCCGAACAGATCAAGCTCGTTGTTACACCGTTTCGAATCGTCATGAAGACTCCTCGGGCATGTGCCCATCGCGAATGGCCGGCCAGTGCGACCGGTTATCCAACGCTACCCGCCTTTTATGACCGCGCGCTGAAGCGCCGCGCCCGAGTGATGCTGGCGAGCCGATTCCCCGGCCCGATGGCACGCGAGGCCGGGTTGTTTCGTCGATCGATGGAAACGCCGGACTCGTGTCAGACGCCGCTCGATCAGGCGCCGGCCGCCGCGTAAGCCAACCGAGCCCGACAACAGATGACGTCGGCGCTATCGTCGCTCACACTTGGCGGCCCGAACCGCCGCTTTCACGCCTAACCATTCACTATGAGCGCCGAAGATTCTCTCATCGAAGCCAACCCCTGTAAGCTGCGCAACGGCAACTGGGGCGCCAAGACCGCCGAGCCCGTCGAAGCCGGCAATATGGTCCAGATTGTCACGCGCGCCGGCAAGACCTGGCGCGCCGAGGTAACGACCGTTGTCTGGACCGATGGCACGGTCTGTATCTGCGAGACAGCCAGCCAAGCCAGCGGCCAAAGCGCCGATAGGAAACAGCCCCAGAAACAGAGGGGCCAAGCCAAAAAGCCGGCCGCGAAATCTCGCGCTGAATCGGATGCCACCGTAGAGACCGACGCCTATGGCACCCCGGCCTATGCCGCGGACACACCGCCCACGGCCGTGGACGCGCCCAGCGATGAGCTGGACGCCATGGCTGATCGCGCGGCCGAGGCATCCGGCGACGACGACGCCGACCTGATGGCCGCTTATGAGGCCATGGCCGACGACGACACGCGCCGCTAGTCAGTCGGGCGCGCTAAAAGTCCGGGTGGGCCTTGGCGTAATCCACGAGCGCATCAATCACCGGGCTGCCAAAGCCGCTGGCATAGTCCCAGCCGGGAACGGCGTCGTACCGCGCGTTGCCACCGGCCGTGATATCGCGCGCCAGTGATGGTCGTTCTGGAACGGCGTCATAAAGCGCGGGCTGGCCGTGTGTGTTGTTGGTGGCGCTCTCAAGCCGTGCATAGAAGCCCGTGAACAGCGCGGCCGACAGCCCCGTGCCGCCGTACTGGGCCGGGTCATCATCAAAGATAATGACGGCGCCGGTCGCCGGGTCACCGTTAAGCACCAGATCCGGTACGCCGCGCCCATCGTCTGGCACCACGTCAGCCTGATAGCCCGGCCGCGCTATCTCGGTGCTGGGCCCGCCCCGGGTGGGCGACCAGACACGCTCGCGCCAATAGCCACCGGCGCTGTTGACGGTAAGCGATGTGGCGCCAACGGCCACGACATAGGGTGAACTGGCCGGGTAACTCTGCTGGCCCGGACAATCCAGGCGATCGGTCTGACCTGCGGCAACCGAAAACACCATGCCGCGCGCGGCACCCGCGGCCAGAATAGGCTCCAGGCCGTCGATGGTGCCGCTGGCGCGCGCCGCACTTTCACACTGCCCCAGCGAGATATTGAGAATCTTGGCGCGACCGTCGTTCACGGCATCGCTAACGGCTGTGGTGATATCCGCGCTGGATAACGTCGGGGCGTTGTAAAAGATCATGTTGGCGAGATAGCCGCCGGCGGCCGCCTGAATGACCTGGCTGTCGATATCCCACTGGGCCACGCCAATTTCGTCATCGACTTCGTCACCGCGACGTACGACTTCCATGGGAATACGAGGCAGCGGAAAGTCCTCTTGGGCCGTTTCGTAGTCGTCAAACACCTCAGACAGCTCGCCGGCGGTGATGATGCCCACGCTCGTCCCTCGACCGTCGGGCGCTCGGCTGACGCCGTAAGCGCGCGGAAAATCGAGCGGGCTAAACGCGGTCGAGGCGGGTTCCGCGCCCAGCCGGCGGTTCGCTGCACGGGCCATGACATGAAACCCGTCGCGCGCATCTCGCTGCTGGATCGACGACACGAGCCCCTGCAGCGGGCCCGGCAATTGGCGTCCGGTCACCCCGGCCAACGCGGAGGACACGCCGCTGACAAGCCCGCCCACGGCCGAACCCAGGGTCTTGGCTATAATGCCGTCGGTGCCCTCGGCAGTGACCAGCATTCGATCACTCGACGTGGTGATACGCGTAAAACCGTTCTCCCGAAGATAATCGGTCACGCGCGCGACATCGGCAGCGCTTGGCGCGTAGTTGGCATCGAAGGCCGCCGCCGAGAGGGGCTGCTCATAGGCCGGGCTGCCAGGGCTGCGCTGGGCGACGATCAAATCATCGAGACGATCTCGATGCCGCATGGCAAGCGTCATGACCACCGTGGCCGGGCGACTGCTTTTAGGCGCTACGGCCTGATTCGTTTGGCCAAGCGCAGAACCCAGCCCGCCGTCGAGAAGCCCGGCCTGTGCCGGGCCGGCCATGGGCAGCGCCATGCCGGTCATGGCGATTCCTACGACAAGACGCCGACACGAGACAGACAGAACCGATAACGTCATAAAACATGGGCGGACGGCGCCGCTCTCGATGGGAAACAACACCGGTTATAGCACGCGACTCTCGCCACAACCGCGGTACACGAGCCGGGTTCTTATTCGGCGGTACGCGCTGCGTCGAAGACATCACGATCCAGCGCGCGTTCGCTTTTGGCCACCCAGCAGGTCACCATCAGATCGCCGGCGACGTTCACACCGGTCCGAGCCATGTCCAGAATCCGATCGATGCCGGCAATCACGCCGACGGCGGCCAGCGGCAAGCCCACCTGGGCGAGCACGATCGATAGCATGATCAGCCCGGCGCCCGGTACGCCGGCCGTACCGATAGATGCCAAAGTGCCCGTGAGCACGATCAGGCCGTAATCGGCCCACGACAGATCGACCCCCACGAGCTGGGCCACGAATACAGCGATCACGCCCTGATAGATCGCCGTGCCGTCCATATTGATTGTCGCCCCCACGGGCAGTACGAAGGCGGCGATCGACCGGGGCACGCCCAGCTGTTTTTCGGCACAGGCCAGCGACATCGGCAACGTGCCCGACGACGAGGCCGAGGAAAACGCGACCAGCAGCGCATCGAGGCTGCCGCGCAGATAGCGCAGCGGGTTCAAGCGCATCACCAGGGCCATAAGCCCCGAATATACGACGAAGACCTGAAGCAGACACGCCAGGCCCATCACAGCGATGACCTTGGCCAGCGGCCAGAGCATGGCCAGGCCGTACTGGCCGGCCACCACGGCAATCAGCGCGAATACCCCGATCGGCGCGAGCGCCATGACGAACCCCGTGAGCGTGATCATAGCTTCAGCCAGGCCTTCGAATACGCGAATGACCGGCTCGGCGGCCTTGCCGGACAGGCTCAGGGCGATCGCAAGAGCGATGGCAAAGACGATGATCTGCAGGATATTCCCGTCGGCAAGAGCAGCCAGCGGATTGCTGGGCACGAGCCCCACCAGAATCTCGGCCAGCTTGGGCGCATCGCCGACGTCCGGCCCGCTGCCCTCGCCCAATGACAAGGTCACGCCAACGCCCGGCTGCAACAGCGTAGCGGCGGCCAGCCCCAGGGCGATGGCAAACGCTGTGGTCAGCAGGTAGATGGCCACCGTCTTGAGGCCGATACGCCCCATCGCCTGCGGGTCGCCCATGCCGGTGATACCCACCACCAGCGTAGAAAAGACCAGCGGCACGATCAGCATCTTGATCGCGTTGATGAACAGATCGCCCACAGGCGCCAACCCGCTGGCGCGCTCGCCCAGCAGGGCGCCGGTCAGCGCACCCAGCAGCAGTGCGACGAAAATCTGTTGCCACAAGGGACAGACACGACACAGGGCGCCGTACCAGGCCGGGCCACGGCGCGGGCCTGGCTGGCCCGCGGTCATGAGCACACCGCCCGCGGCGCCCCGGCCCGGGCCGTTAGAACAAAGCGTTGCAGAAAGCGCCTCGACAGCGGGCGATGCGAGACGGCTCTTTTACAAGAAATCGCCGGCCGTCGAAAGCCCGCCGGGCGGCATCAGCTAGACATCATGCAGCCACACCTGCCCGTTGTTCACGCGCAGGGTCTTGAGCTCACGCACGCCGCTATCCGGAGCAGCGATAGTATCCACGGCCATATAGCGACAGGTCATGGCGGTATCGTCGATATCCAGCACGCCATAGCCGTGCGCCGCGGAGTTCCAGTAGTGGATATGCGGGTTGGCCAGGCGAACCGCCGGCGCCAACTTGTTGGCAGGCAGGCCCAACCGCTCGGCGGGCATGGGCGCACTGGGCAGGTTCAGCCCGGAGCGAATCTGGTCCTCCAGATTGGCCGAGCTGACCGAGCCCACCATGAACTCCACGCCCATCGGGCGCTCGAACAGATCGTTGTAGTCGGTCTTGAGATAACCCGCGGTAAAGGTATGCAGGTCACCGGTCAGGGCCACGAAATTGGTGACGCCGGCATCGCGCAGTGTCGACAGGATATGAGCGCGCTCGGTCGGATAGCCGTCCCACTGATCCAGATTGGCGAATACCGGGCCCACCTTGAGCTGCATGAGCATCACTTCGTTGGCCCAGAGCTTCCAGCGGGCCGGCGAGGCCGTGACGGCATCGATGAACCAGTTACGCTGGGTGGCACCCAGCATGGTGCGCGACGCATCCGTGCGGGCCGCACACCCGAGCGTGGCATAGCGCTCTCCGGCGGTGTCTGTGCCACAGGGCGGGCCGTCGCGATACAGGCGCTCATCGGTGGCAATCAGCTCGGCCAGCCGGCCGAAAGTAAAGCGTCGATAGATCTGTAGCGAGGCGTCCCAGGCAGCATTGGCGTTAAAAGCCGTATCCGCCGGGATATGTTCGCTCCAGGCCTGATTGGCGGCCTGTCGCAGCGCAGGCTGCGGCGTGGTGGCGGTGGTATCGCCGGTGTTGTGGTCGGGGTGGATAGCGCCGTGGCAGTCGTTGCCGAATTCGTGATCGTCCCAGATCACGATCATGGCAAACCGCTCGTGCAGACGCTGCAGATCCGCATCGGCCCGATAACTGCGATACAGATGCCGGTAGTCCTCGAGATCGGCCGGCACGGTCTGGCCCGAAGGCAAGGGTGCCAGCTGGCGGGAGCTGCCTTCCTGAAAGCCGGCGTCCACGGTCTCGTAGATATAGTCGCCCAGATGAACGACATAATCGACGTCTTCCTCGGCCAGGCGTGCCAGGGCGTTGTAGTAGCCAAAGCCGTAGTCCTGACAGGTGATATAGCCCAGCCGCAGGCGCTCGATGTCCTGGTCGGGCCCGGGCAGGGTCTTGAAGCGCCCCGTGCGGCTGGCCACGCCGCGATGGATGAACCGATAGTAGTAGGTCGAAAATTCACGCAGCGCCGGATGGGCGATCGCTAGTTTGACCGTGTGATCGGCCTCTGCGTCGATGTGCGCGGCGCCGGCCAGCACGACATCGGTAAAGCCTGCGTCGCGGGCGACCTGCCAGACCACCGGGGCCGAATCGTCGGCTGCCACCCGTGTCCACAGCACCACGCCCTGGGGCCTGGGGTCTCCCGAGGCCACGCTCTGGGGATAACGCGTGGCCTGCTCGGATTCAGTAGCTGCCTGGTCGATCTCGAACAGATCGTGCTGGGCACCGACGGCCGCGGTATCGATGAACGGCACACGCTGGGCGAACATGCCGTCCAGCGAGCGCGCCCAGCTGCCGTGGGCCGTCAGACTCCAACCCACGGCGCCGGCGGCCGAGAGCATCGATAGAAAACGACGACGATCCATGGGCGCGCTTCATCTGACGAATGATCAACCGCGACGCTAGCGTCAGTAGATGACACCTTGGCGACCGTGACATGACAGGCCTGTCATCCGAGACTTGGCCTCGGCCAACCCGTGGGTGCGGTCCGGGCGCGCGGCATTCGCCCACATCGCCGCCTGGCACATGCCGATATCGTTCTCGAATCCGCTGACAACCGGCCGATCGCGGGGGCGGGAGGTCAGGCCCTTGCCACTCAGCAAGCCGAGATCCGGCCGTTTCACGTCAAACCTCTAGAACAAGCAGGCCGAGAGCTGTCAGTCGCGGACACATCCGACTAAAGTTGGCGCGAATCAGCCAGGTTATGACAGGTTCATGAAAGCTCGCCTGCCTAGCATGAATTGTCTTGGACGCTCTGCACTTGAGAAAGATTGGAGTCGTTTCAGCGGGCGCAGATTTTTGGCGTTCGCACGTTAGGGCCTGTTGAGGTTTCA
>DCKU01000144.1 GCA_002320455.1 Salinisphaera sp. UBA1666 | reverse complement strand
GCCATGGTTGATTTTTAAGGGCTCGCTCACGTGGAGCGACCACGCGACGCTCGCGATGCCTTGTCTTGCCGCGGCTTGGCCGCCGATGCGCCGCCTTATCTCATCACGACACGCCCTTGTCCCGCTTTTTTATGTCAGGCGTTCGAGTGCGCTGCGAATGGGCGCGGGAATGGCGACCGCCTTGCCGCTGGCCCGCTCGACGAATACGTGGGTGAAAGACGCAGTGGCCCGTGCCTGGTCTTCGTCGCCGCAGAATACGGCGAAGCCGTACGTGGCCGAGCGCCCGCCCAGGCGCTCGACCCGCAAGCCGATGGCTAAGTCGTCGGGAAATGCCACCGGCGCATGAAACTCGCAAGACGAGCTGACCACAAAACCCACCACCGGAGCGGCGTGGATATCCAGGCCGCCGTGCTCGATGAGATAGCGGTTGGCCGCAGTATCGAAATACGAGTAATAGGTCACGTTGTTAACGTGCCCATAGACATCGTTATCCATCCAGCGGGTGGCCAGATGACAGAACCAGCCGTAGTCGGCTCGGGTAGGGCGCTCGGGCATGTGGATACAGGGTGGTTAAGCGATGCCCAAGCATACAAAAAAGGCCGGGCGAACCCGGCCTTTGGCGTGGCTTGCGCAACGCGCGCGATCAGCTGTTGACCACTTTCCAGCTGCCGTCGCTCTGACGACAGGCAGTGCCGGTCACCTTGTCGGCGTTGCCTTGGACGTTGGCGTTCATGGTGAACTCACGACACGGCTGATCGCCCTGACGATAGGTGTTGGTGGGCGTCACAGAGTAGGTGCCGTTGGTATCCGGGTTGGTCCAGCGCGAGGTATTGCCCGTCTGGTTGGACTCCAGGGCGCTGCCGAACTGGCGACGGTCGCGGTTATCAAAACGCCCGCCGATATAGTTGCCCAAGCCCGCGCCGGCCAGCGTGCCCACGACCGTGGCGATGGTCGAGCCGGTGCCGCTGCCGATCTGGCTGCCCAGCGCGCCGCCGGCCACGCCGCCCAGCACGGTGCCCGTATCCGAGTTGTTCCAGCCGGAGCCGGCACAGCCGCCGAGCATGGCCACCGACAGCGCGGTGGCAGCGATGATGGAAAGCGTCTTTTTCATATCAAAACTCCCTAATTCAGAGTGTGCCAAGCCGGGGGCCGGGCGATGCGGTATCGTGCGCATCGTCAAAACAGGTATTGAGCATACCGCGTGCTTGACCCGCGATGAATACGCCCGGCGCCAAAAGACGATCTCGCGTCGTTCATTTTGCGTATCGGGATGTGTATCGTCGCCCGAACACCGGCCCCAGCGAAGGATGAGACCGTAATGCGTGCATGGCTGATCGATGACGCCGAACATTCTGATGGCATGAGCCTGGAAGAGATCAAGACCCCGCGCCCCGGGCCGGACGAGATCCTGGTGGACGTAAGAGCCGTGGGGCTGAACCGGGCCGATCTCATGCAGCGCAAGGGCGCGTATCCGCCGCCGCCCGGTTTTGATCCGCGGCGCCCGGGGCTGGAATACGCCGGCGAAGTGGCCGCCGTGGGTAAGCGGGTGACACTGCACAAGGTGGGCGACTCGGTCATGGGCCTGATCGGCGGCGGCGCCTACGCCGAAAAAGTGGTCGTACACGAGCGCGACACCATCCGTCCGCCGGCCTACTACGATCACGCCCAGGCGGCGGCCATGCCGGAAGCGTTTCTGACCGCATATCGCGGGCTGTTTCTGGAGGGCGGCCTGGCGCCGGGCCAGTGGGCGCTGGTGCGCGGGGCCACCTCGGGCGTGGGATTAGCCGCGTTGCAGCTGATTCACGCGCTGGGCGCACGCTCGATTGCCACCAGCCGCAGCCGGGCCCGTCTTGATGAGGTGGCCGCGCGCTTCAAGGCCCAGGGCATGCCACAGGCCTATGACCTGAGCCTGGTCGACGGCGACGACGGTGTGTCCGAGGCGGTTCAGCAACACGCCGGCGGGGCGCATCTGGTACTGGACTTCGTCGGCGCCTCGGCTCTGGCCGACAACCTGGCCAGCCTGCGCCCCGAGGGCCGTCAGGTACAGATCGGTGTGCTGGGCGGCACCAAGACCCAACTGGATATGACCCAGCTTCTGATGCGTCGCCTGTCGATCGTCGCCATGACCATGCGCAGCCTGCCTCTGGAGCGCAAGATCGAGCTGGCCCACATCTTCGACGACCGGCTGCGGCCGCTGTTCGAGGCCGGACGCCTTCGCCCGATCGTCGACCGGACGTTTGACTTCGAAGACGCCATGGCCGCGCAGAACGCCATGGAATCCGGTCAGCACATGGGCAAGATTGTGCTGGTGCGTGACTGAGAGGGACGCGTTCAGCCGGGCTGCGGCTTGGCCTCAGCGGCTTCCAGCGCGCGCCACATGAACCAGCTGCCCACCGAGCGGTACGGCCGCCAGGCTTCGCAGGCAGCCTCCAACGCTTTCGGCTTGGGCAGCTCGGCCAGGCCATAAACCGCGGCAAAGCCTTTGCGTACGCCGAGATCGTGGATCGGCATAACGTCGGGCCGGCCCAGATGAAACAGCAGCAGCATCTCGACGGTCCAGCGGCCAATGCCGCGAATCGCCGAATAGGCGTCGATGAGTTCGGCGTCGCTGTAGTCGGCCAGGCGTGTTTCGTCAGGCAGCTCGCCGGCCGTCGCGGCCATGGCTAACGCGCGCAGGCTGGCTTCTTTATTGGCTGACAAGCCGGCGCCGCGCAGCGTGTCGGTATCGGTGGCCAGAATCGCCCGGGGGCCGGGCGCATCCGCTGCGCCCAGCGCGGCCAGCACACGTCCGTGGATCGTGCCCGCGGCCTTGCCGGACAGTTGCTGGTAGACAATTGCTCGCATGAGCGAGTGAAAGACATCCGGGGCGGCGGTGGTCGAGGGGGCATAAGGCCCGCGCTCGGCGATCACCCGGCCCAGGATCGGATCGACCGCGGCGAGATGGGCTTGGGCCACGGCCGGGTCAAAGCTCAGACGGGTGGGGCGCAGGGCGTCATCGCTCACGAGCTAAATACCCAGTAACGCCTGGGCGATCGGCGTCTCGCCGGCCAGCAGTTCGAAGTGTCGTCCGAAGGTGTTGGGCATTTCCAGTGTCGCCACTAGAACGTCGGCCACGTCGTCACGCGTGACCTCGCCGTAGCGGCCGAGATCCTTGGCGATATCGACCCGGCCGGTGCCAGCGCCATCGGTCAGTTTGCCGGGGCGCACGATCGTATAGTCCAGACCCGACTCGCGCAGGTGATTATCGGCGGCCCCCTTGGCCCGGAAATAGTGTTGCATCGCCTCCGAGCCGTTCTCGGGCGTGTCGGCGTTCATCGACGAGACGATGATGAAGCGACGGATACCCGCCGCCGCGGCCTGGTCGATGATGGAAATAGCCCCGTTGCGATCTACGTCCTTGGTCTTTTCGGCCGAGGTATGTCCGCCGGACCCCGCGGTGAAGATCACGGCGTCGCAGCCCACTAGGGCCTGGCTACAATCGTCTTCGAGATCGGCCACCGTCACTTCGTTGGCACCGAGAGCGCCAAGCGTATCGCGCTGGCCGGTATCGCGAACCATCGCGCGAGAGGTGTGGCTTGAACGTTCGAGTGCGCGAACGAGACGTTGTCCGATCTGGCCGTGTGAACCGACGACGAGTACGTGCATGCTGATCTCCGGTGACGCCTGAAAACCATATCGCAGGCGTGGGTTGTATGTGACAGACAACCATTGCATCCGAACGGTCGTTTGTAACCCGGTATTTTTTCGGGTCGGCCACCGAGCTGCGTCGTTCGAATGCGCTCCAAGACGCTTCGCGCAAAAAAAGACCGGCATCACGCCGGTCTTTGTCAGGTACTTCTCGCCGGCGCGTCAGAACATTTCCGACGGGCCGACTTCGGTATCGCCCGCGTCGTCGGCGTAGCGATTGTTGATCCAGTCGCCAGTGATCATCTGCTTGTAGGTCTTGCCGGGCCCGACCATCGGATACACACCCGCGTCCGGGTCCACCATGACTTCAAGAAACGCCGGGCCCTTGAACGCCAGGAAGTCGGCGATCGTGTCTTGCAGTTCCGCCGGGTCGGCCACGCGTTTGGCAAATTCGAAGCCGTCGGCCTCGGCGGCCTTGATGAAGTCTTTCTTGTGCAGCGACTTGTCCGAGGCCGACAGACGGCCCTTGAAGAACAGCTTCTGCCATTGCTTGACCATACCGTCGCCGTTGTTATTGAGCACGACAACCTTCACGGGCAGGTCATAGGTAGTCGCGGTCTCCAGCTCGCCGATGTTCATGCGGATCGAGGCGTCGCCGTCGATATCGATGACCAGCTTGTCGCGCCGCGCACAGGCGGCCCCGATGGCCGCGGGCAGGCCAAAGCCCATGGTGCCCATGGAGCCCGAGGTCAGCCACAGCCGCGGCTCGCGGAAATCGAAGTACTGGGCGGCCCACATCTGATGCTGGCCCACGCCGGTTGCAATCACCGCGCGCCCGTCCGTGTGATGATTGATGGCCTCGATGACGGCATAAGGCTGGATCAAGGCGCTGTCGCGATCATAGTTCATCGCATAGTCGCGCTTTAACGCAGCGATATGCTGGTGCCAGTCGCCCAGATCACGCGAAAAGCCCTGCTCGCGGCCATAGGCCAGTATCCGCGACAGACTGGGCGCCAGCAGGCCCACATGGTGCCAGGCCACATGTTTGACTTTGTTGATCTCGGAGGCGTCGGCGTCGAAGTGAGCGATCGCGCGGGCGTTGGGCGCAAACGCATGCGCCACGCCGGCTACGCGATCATCAAAACGGGCGCCGATGGCGATTAGGAAGTCACAGTCCTCGACCGCATAGTTGGCAAACGCGGTGCCGTGCATGCCCAGCATGTGCATGGCCAGCGCGTCGGTGGTGTCGAAGGCACCGATACCCATGAGCGTGGTCACCACGGGAATACCGAAGGCCTGGGCCAGGGCCGCCATTTCCGCGGCCGACTCGGAGTTGATGACCCCGCCGCCGGCATAGATCAGCGGCCGCTCGGCGTCGCCCAGCAGATCAAAAAACGCCTGGCATTTGGCATCGGTGAGCTCGCTGGCACGCAGGTCGTGCATGCGCTGACGATAGCCGGGCACCGGCAGCAGGCCTTCTCCCTCGAACGTGCCTTCCCAGTTCTGAACGTCCTTGGGCACGTCGATGACCACCGGACCGGGGCGGCCCGAGCGGGCAATCTCGAAGGCCGTGCGGACGGTAGATTCCAGCTTGGCCGGGTCGGTCACCATGAAGACGTGCTTGGCCGCACTCGACATGATGTTTGAGACCGGGGCCTCTTGGAACGCATCCGTGCCGACCGCGGCCGTGGCCACCTGGCCACAGATCAACACCATGGGCACGGAGTCGGCCATGGAATCGCGTACCGGGGTGACACAGTTGGTGGCCCCCGGGCCGGAGGTGACCATGGCCACGCCCACGTGCCCGGAGGCACGGGCATAGCCGGCGGCCATGAAGCCCGCGCCTTGCTCGTTGGCGGGCACGATCAGCGGCATCGCATCATGGTGCTCGGCGTTGAAACGAAAGATCGCGTCGTACGTCGGCAGGATGGCGCCGCCCGAATAGCCGAATACGGTATCCACGCCTTCGTCGGCGAGTACCTGCACGATCATGTCGGCCCCGCTCATGACGGTGCCCGCCAGGGGATGGCGGTCTGACAAATCACGTTCGCGTTCGGCGTGGGTCATGGCAGTTGTCCTGCGGCCGGTGGAAAAGGCGCGATTATAACCGAAAATAAGGCTTTTCCGGCTGTGTGTCGTGAAAAGACGCGTGGCCGTATGGTGATTGTCCGATGACCGCCCGGCGGCCGGCGCCGCAGCCGAGCGCTCGCGGTGTTTGCGTCGGTTTATCGATGCGCGTATTTTGCCCAGCTTGCCGTAGCGGCCTGCGTGGCCGATATACCCGGGTGGCTATCATGCGACACGTGATCTCTATTCTCATGGCCAACGAAGCCGGTGCGCTCGTGCGCGTGGCGGGCTTGTTCTCGCAGCGCGGGTTCAACATCGAGACGCTGAACGTCGGGCCCACCGAAGACCCGACGATGTCCCGGCTGACGCTGGTCACCGAAGGTACGGAAGACGTGGTCGATCAGATCAACCGCCAACTGTTGAAACTGGTCGACGTTATCGACGTGCTGGACATGACCGGCGATGAACACACCGAAGGCGAGCTGGCACTCGTCAAGGTGCGTCGCGACACCGCCGATCAATCCATCGAGACGCTGGCCGCCGGCTACGACACGCAGGTGCTCAGCGAGGCCGACGGCCTGACGCTGCTGCGTTTCATCGGCTCCGGCGACGAGCTCAACGCCTTCATCGCGCGCCTCGAGGAGGCCGGCCTGCTGGTCGAGCTGGCGCGCAGCGGCGCGGTGACCATGACGCCCGGAGCCGCCGTGCTGCGCTATCGCAGCGCCGACGTGATGGCTGTGGCCGGCCAGGGTTGATCAGGGTTGATCAAGGCACACCTGGGCTGACGAGGCATCAGGCCGTCTTTACATCCGTGCGAGCGCCCGTAAACAAGACATCTCACCCCGCGAGGTCGCCATGCGTCCTCGACCCGAATTCAAGCAGGAGAGACCCATGAGCATGAACGTGTATTACGACAAGGACGGCGATCTGTCCCTGATCCAGGGCAAGAAGGTCGCGGTTATCGGCTATGGCTCTCAGGGGCATGCCCACGCCAACAACCTGAAGGATTCCGGCGTTGATGTTGTGGTGGGCCTGCGTGAAGGCTCGTCTTCGGCCAAGAAAGCCAAAGACGCTGGTCTGGCCGTCGACAGCATCGAAGGAGCGACCGCCGCCGCTGATCTCGTCATGTTGCTGGCCCCCGACGAGCATCAGGTCGCCATCTATAACGAGCAGATCGCGCCCAACATCAAGGACGGCGCCACGCTGGCCTTTGCCCACGGTTTCAACGTGCATTACCAGCTCATTGAGCCGCGTGCCGATCTGGACGTGATTATGATCGCGCCCAAGGGCCCGGGTCATCTCGTGCGCACGACGTACGAGAAAGGCGGTGGCGTACCCAGCCTGATCGCGATCTTTCAGGACGCCTCGGGCAACGCCAAGAACGTGGCTCTGTCCTATGCCGTAGCCAACGGCGGCGGGCGCGCCGGCATCATCGAGACCTCGTTCCAGGCCGAGACCGAAACCGATCTGTTCGGCGAGCAGGCGGTGCTCTGCGGCGGCGTGGTCTCCTTGATCCAGGCCGGTTTCGACACGCTGGTCGAGGGCGGCTACGAGCCGGAGATGGCGTATTTCGAGTGCCTGCACGAGGTCAAGCTGATCGTGGATCTGATCTACGAGGGCGGTATCGCCAACATGCGCTACTCGATCTCCAACACGGCCGAATACGGCGACATCTCGCGCGGCCCGCGTCTGATCACCGACGAGACGCGCGCCGAGATGAAAAAGATGCTCACCGAGATCCAGAACGGCTCGTTCGCGCGTGAGTTCATCGGCGAGCACCAGGCCGGCAGCCCCATGCTCAAGGCCGGTCGTCGCATCGCCGCCGACTCTGAAATCGAGCGCGTCGGCGAGAAGCTGCGCGGCATGATGCCCTGGATCGCCGCCGACAAGATCGTGGACAAGTCGCGCAACTAATACAGCGCGACAGCGAGCGTTTCTATGCAGCGCAAGACGCTGTTACATATCGTGCCCGAGGGCTGGTATGTGATTACGGCGTTGACGGGGATCACACTCCTCGTCAACGCTTTTTTCGGTTTCTGGGCGGCGTTGCCCGGGGTCGCGCTCATCGCGCTGGCCATCGGTTTCTTCCGCGATGCCCCACGCGACGTGCCGGCCGAGCCGCTGGCGGTGATAGCCCCGGTGGACGGCACGCTTCGTCATCGGCGTGAGTGCTACGACCCTTATCTGGATCGGGAAGCGATCAAGCTATCCATCGACGTCAACCCGTTGGGCGCCTATCTGCTGCGCTCCCCGGCCGAGGGCACGGTGCTCGAGCTGCCGCACGACACCCTGACCGAGCTGGGCGCGGCCGCCACCTGGATTCGCACCGACGAAGGTGATGAGCTCATCATGGCGGTGCGCGAGGGCACGCTGTTCGGCCAGCGGCCCTGTCGAAGCAGCTACGGTGAGCGCGTCGGCCAGGGGCGCTGCTGCGGCAGCCGTCGACTGGCGCGCCGGGTCGATGTCTTTGTGCCCATGAACGCGCGCGTGGAAATCGAGCTGGGTGATCGGGTGCGGGCCGGGGCCACGGTGCTGGCCAAGCTCGTGCACAAGGACAAAGGCCGCTGTCGCGGCGCGTTGCCCGTCAACGAGCCGATCCCCGAGTAGAACGCGCGCCCGTCAGACTTGCGTTAGGCTGGGCCGCAACGCGCGGGCCCAACGCCTGGCGTGTTTCATTTACCAATGCCAGAGCCTATGCGCCCATCTGCGGACTCTTCCGAGCGGCCTCGCCTCAAGCGAGGCATCTATCTGCTGCCCAATCTGTTCACCACGGGCACGATCTTCGCCGGATTCTTCTCGATCATTGCCGCTACCCAGGGGCGCTTTGCTGTGGCCGGCATCGCCATCTTCGCGGCCATGCTCACCGATATGCTGGACGGCCGGGTGGCGCGTCTGACCAATACCGAGTCCGACTTCGGCATTCAGTACGACTCCCTGGCCGACCTGGTCTCGTTCGGCCTGGCGTCGGGGCTTCTGGCGTATCTCTATAGCCTACAGAGCCTGGCCGGCCTGTCCGATACGCTCGGCAAGCTGGGCTGGTTGGCGGCGTTTTTCTATACCGCGGCCGCCGCCTTGCGCTTGGCGCGTTTCAACATCACACGCGGCGGTGCGGTAGAGAAGAAAATCTTTCTGGGCCTGCCGAGCCCGGCCGCCGCCGGGGTGCTGGTGGGCTTTGTCTGGGTCGGGGCCGATTTCGGCATCGCCGGTAGTCAGCTCGTTATCCCGGTGCTGGCACTGACCATTGGCGCCGGTGCGCTCATGGTCTCCAACGTGCGCTACAACAGCTTCAAGGATCTGAATCTGGGCGGGCGCGTGCCGTTTCGCTATATCCTGCTCGTGGTGGTCGGGTTCGTTCTGATCGTGATCGACCCGCCGCGTGTGCTGTTCGGCTGTTTCTTCGCGTACGCGCTGTCGGGCCCGGTCATGGCGCTGCGCCGTAAACGCCGGCGCGGGCGTAAGTCCTCGCGCTGAGCGGCCCGCCATGGATGCCGGTGCGCTGCGCGACGAGACACCGTTGATTGCGCTTGGGCTGCGCGTGGCGGTGTTTATCGTCGGCGTGGCGCTTGTGGCCACCATCGTGGCCGAACCGCTGGGCGTGCTGGAAGCTCCGGCGCTCGCGCGGCTGCATACGCTGGTCGCGCCCGGCCAGAGCCTGTGGGCCGGGCTGGTCGACTGTTTCGCCGCCGCTCAGCCAGCGCTGAATCTGGCCGTGTCGGCCGTGTTGTCGAGTCTGGGTACGGGCGACGAGCTGGCACTCCGCGCGGCCGATGTCGTCGCGCTTGTAGGGCTCATCGCCGCGGTCTTGATGCGTGCTCGAAGCGATAACCCGCGCAGGCTGATCTTTGCCGGACTGTTGGTGGCCAGCCCGCTGTTCTGGGCCGCGCCGGTAGTCGTGACCGGCTGGGGGGGGGAACACGGCGGCGCTATTTCTGCTCTATCGCCTGGCGACAAGAGACACACCGAGCGCGATTCAACGAGGCATCGCGGCGTTGTTGATAGCGGCCCTGGTCGTCAACGGGGCCGGGCTGGCTGTTATCGCTGTGTTGCTGGGCGTCATGTTGCACAGCGGATTCTCGAGCGCTCGTTGGCAGGTGCTGGGACAGGCTCGGAACGCATTGTTCTTGTTTCTGGCGTTGGTTGGGCTGCAGCTGACCGATCGGCTTGGAGTGCCCAACGTCAGTCGCTTGATCGACAACCTTCAGGCGATAGTCAATGCGCTGGCGGTGGGCGCGTTGATGGCGTGGCCCGCGCTGGTTAGCGCGATACTGGCCGCCATCGTGCTGTTGGCTGCTGTCGCGATGCGATGGTCACGAAGCGGCGCGGGCATTTTGTTGATCGGCCTGGTCTCGGCGCTGTTGGTCGCGGCCAGTCCGATGAGTGCGATGACTTGGCTCGCGCCGACGGGTGTGTTGCCGCTCTGGCTTATTGCCGACGCCGTGGGCACCGCGCGATCGCCGTGGTTGGCTTATGTCATGGCCTTGTCGCTGCTGTGTTGGGCGGTGGCCCTGGTCGGCGCAGACGTAGCGGCCCTGCTGACACCGGACGTAACAGTCGGTTTCATTGCTGCCGGCGCGGCTTTGGCTAGTCTGGCGTTGGCGGTGGCGTTTTTCATAACGCGGCGTCACCGTCTTGGCGGGGCCGCGCTCGCGCTCGTAGTGTCGCTGGGCGTTTTGACCTTGTGCCAGGACACGAACCGTATGTTTGATACCCGAAACGCACGGGCCTCGGTTGTCTCGGTGCTGGATAACGCCAAGGCGCGCCCGGTGGCCGTGTTGTTGCCGATGTCCAGCGTGTATTGGTCAGGCATTCTGGATCGTCCGGTCTATTCCGCCGCTGACCCGGCTGCACTCTGTCGATGGCGCGAGGCGCGCGAGGACAGGCCCACACCGCTGGTGATTCTGGCCCCGGCGCGTATTTCGGAGCGTCTGGATCTGCATCTGTTGCAACAAACGCCGGGCAGCCCGGCCACATCGGTGGTCATGGCAGAGCTCAAGGGTTGTCGCCAACCCTGAACAAGCAGGTACGCTTGCGCCTATGAACGATGATCTGACGCGCCGCCAGCAGCTCGCCGCGCTTGGTTTGACCGACTGGCGGATCCGACCGGGCGGGGCACTGGATAAGCCGGGAGCGCCGGCCAAGCCTGTCGGGCCGGCGCCGGAGGCCGCCGCCGAGGCGACGACCCCGACGATGGAAGCGGCCGCGTCGCCCGCGCCGGAATCTGGGCAGATCGCGGCCGATGCCGGTGATCTATTGGCCGAGCCGTCGGCGGAGGGCTCGGCTGACAATAGTCCGGCCGCCCTGGACTGGCCAGCGCTGGCGGACTGGTTGGCGGCCCAAGACCACCGCGGGGCCACCCAGCCGGTCTTCGGTATTGGCGCCCAGGATGCCGATGTGTTGATCGTAGGCGAGGCCCCCGGTGCGAACGAGGACGCCCAGGGCGTACCGTTCGTGGGCCGCGCCGGCCAGCTGCTCGATCGCATGCTGTTCGCCATCGGCTGCTCGCGCGAGACCAACGTCTACATCACCAACATCTGCAAATTCCGCCCGCCGGACAATCGCGACCCCACGCGGGAAGAAATCGCGGCCGACTGGCCTGTGCTGGAGCGCCAGATCGATCTGATGCAGCCCAAGCTGGTGGTGGCCGTCGGCCGGATCGCGGCTCAGACGCTGCTGGATTGCAAGACACCGCTGGGCAAGCTGCGCGGGCAGCTGCACCGCTACCCAAGACGCGATCTGGACGTGCTGGTGACGTATCACCCGGCCTATCTGCTGCGCAGTCCGGATCAGAAGAACAAGGCCTGGGCCGATCTGAAAATCATCGCTCGGCATATCGGCTCGCTCGCCGAGCGCGCCGCATGAGCGCGCGCCTGGAGACGGCCTGGAGCATCCGGCGCATGCGCCCGCGCGATGTCGCCGACGTGCTGGCCATCGAGACGGTGTCTTATGCCTATCCCTGGAGCGAGCGCATCTTTCACGACTGCCTGCGGGTGGGCTATCGCGCCTGGATCATCGGCGCGCCGGGCCAACCGGTCGGCGGCTATGCGCTGGCCACGATCGCCGTGGGCGAGGCGCACCTGCTCAACCTGTGTGTCGCGCCCGCCGCACGCGGCCAGCGCCTGGGCGAGCGGCTGCTCGACCAGCTGGTCTCCCAGGCCCGAATGGAGGCCGCGCATACCCTGATGCTGGAGGTGCGGCCGTCGAATACGGCCGCGCGGCGTCTTTATGATCGCTACGGCTTTGTTCATCAGGGCACACGGCCCAATTACTATCCCGGCGAGTCCGAGCGTGAAGACGCGCTGTTGTTGTCTTACAAGGTAGCGCCATGACATCGATGTCCCAGCCGCCGGATGTCGGTCACAGTCGTCGCGCCCAGTGGGGCTGGGCGTTTTACGACTGGGCCAACTCCGCGTTTGCCACCACTGTCGTGGCCGGCTTTTTTCCGATCTTCTTCAAAACCTACTGGAGCAGCAACTACGCCGCGGAAACCAGCACGCTACAGCTTGGCCTGGGCAGCGCGCTGGCCAGCCTGATCGTGCTCTTTGCCGCCCCCATCGGCGGCGCGATCGCCGATCGCGGCCATCACAAGAAACGCGGCCTGGCGCTCGTCACCGCGGTCGCCGTCGTTGCCACGCTAGCGCTGTTTTTCGTCGGTGCCGGCCATTGGCTGGCCGCCATGAGCCTGTTCGTGGTGGCCTCGATCGCGTTTTTCATGGCCATGGTCTTCTATGACAGCCTGCTGGTGAACGTGGCGGCGCCCCGCGATTATGATCGGGTCTCGGCGCTGGGCTACGGACTGGGTTATCTGGGCGGCGGGCTGCTCCTGGCTATCAACGTGGCCATGACGCTCAAACCCGATTGGTTCGGCTTGGCCGACCGGACCCAGGCGGTGCGCTGGGCATTCGCCAGCGTGGCGCTCTGGTGGGCCGTGTTTTCGCTGCCGCTGTTTTTCACCGTTGACGAGCCGTCGTCTCGGCGAGGCGAGCGGCCGATGCAGGCGGTGAAGGGCGGTTTGCGCGATCTGGCGGCCACGCTGCGCGAGATCATGGGCCGGCGCGAGGTCTGGCTGTTCCTCGTCGCTTACTGGCTGTATATCGACGGCGTACATACCATCATTCGTATGGCCGTGGATTTCGGGCTGAGTCTGGGCTTTGGACAGGAAAGCCTGATTACGGCCTTGCTGCTGGTGCAGTTCATCGGCTTTCCCGCCGCTATCGGTTTTGGCTGGCTGGCCTCGCGCTGGGAGACCAAGAAAGCGATTTATCTGGGGCTGGCCGTTTATGGCGGCATCACCGCCTGGGGCTATTTCCTGACCAGCGTCTGGCAGTTTTATGTCATGGCGGCGGCCATCGGCCTGGTCCAGGGCGGCGTCCAGTCGCTGTCGCGCTCTTACTTCGCGCGCCTTATCCCCGAGGCCAAATCCGGTGAGTACTTCGGCATCTACAACATGATGGGCAAGTTCGCCGCCGTCCTGGGCCCGGTGCTGGTCGGCGTGACTGCGGCAGCCACCGGCAGCGCTCGTGCTTCGATCGTCTCGGTGGTGGTGTTGTTTATCGCCGGCGGGCTACTGCTTACACGCGTCGATGCGCGCCGGGCGACGGCGAACAGGTCCTAGGGCGTGTCGTCATGAGATATGACGTCGCATTGCCCGCGCCGGGCGTGTCAGGCAAGGCGCG
>DCKU01000183.1 GCA_002320455.1 Salinisphaera sp. UBA1666 | reverse complement strand
ACACGATTTGCGGACGCCAACGCGGCGCTCGTATGAAACCTCAACAGGCCCAAACGCAATTTCGCGCGAATATCGTCAACCGTGACCCGCGCGGCATCCAGATTGGCGGGCAGAAGATCCGGGCCGGCCATGAGTAGCAGCGGCTCGTTGCCCACGAGCCGCTCGATGCGGTAACTACGACGTCGGGCGAAGGCGGTGATCGCCTGGATGAGAAACAGGACCACCAGCCCGCCGACGCCGGTGACAAGCGCCGGGCTCTCGGCCAGCAACGTCGAGGCAACGATCGAGCCAAACGCCACGGTAATAGCGAAGTCGAAGCTCGACATCTTCGAAAAGCTGCGCAGCCCAGATAGCCGGGTACACAACAAGAGCGCCGCGTAAATGCCAAGCGCTGAAACGAGCATTGTCGCGAGATGGGTCGGTGAGGCGCCCAGCCAAGCGCTATCGATCACGGTACACCGCGGTAAGGGATGATGTCGCAATCATGCGCGGATTATGCCGCCAGGGCATCAGGGGTTATGCGGAGCCGTTTATCCCGGGCCCGGCCAGCGATAGCGCGACAGCTCGACGCGCCCGCCGATGAACACCACACCTTCGTCCTCGAGGCGTCGACGCTGGGTGAGATAGCCGGTGGTGCCCGGTGCCAGCGACAGCGCGCCACGGGCATTGATGACCCGATGCCAGGGTAACGCGGGCGGACAGCGATGCATCGCATAGCCGGCCTGGCGGGCAGCGCGCGGGCGCCCGGCATAAGCGGCCAGATCGCCGTACGTGGCGACTTGGCCGCGCGGAATACGCGCAACCAGGGCGTGCACGGCGCTCGTGAAATTGTCGGCGGCCATCAATTCGATATCGCTCTCGCGTTGCTCGCGGGCCGCCTGCGCATCAGACTCGGCAACACGTTATTCGATTGTTGTCTTGTGTGTTCATGAAACATATCCGAATGCCCGGTGGTGACGAAGTCGCAGCACTCGGCCAGGGCACCTGGCACATGGGGGACGCCCGCGAGTATCGCGACCAGGAGATCGCGGCCCTGCGCGCCGGCATTGATTGTGGCATGCGTGTGATCGACACCGCTGAGATGTACGGCGCGGGTGCTGCCGAATCGCTGGTCGGCGAGGCGATCGCCGATCGACGCGACGAGGTCTATCTGGTCAGCAAGGTACTGCCGAGCAACGCCGGCTTTACCGATACCATCGCAGCCTGCGAGGCCAGCCTGCGGCGTTTGGGCACCGACTGGCTGGATCTCTACCTGCTGCACTGGCCCGGAGCCACGCCGTATGCCGAGACGATTCGCGCCTTTGAGCGCTTGCAGGCCGACGGCAAGATCCGCCACTACGGGGTGAGCAACCTCGACCGCGACGACTGCGACGCGTTCGTTCAAGCCGGGGGCCGCAGCATGCAGGTCAATCAGGTGCTATATAACCTGGCCCAGCGCGGCATCGAGTGGGATCTGGCCGGCTGGATGCGCGCCGGCGCACGGGTGACGATGGCCTACTCGCCGTTCGACGGCGGGGCACTGTTCGATCATGACGGTCTGGCCCGCTTTGCCGCAGACCGCGACATGAGCGTGGCCCAGGTTTGTCTGGCATGGCTGCTCAAGGACGACGACGTCCTGGCCATCCCCAAGTCGAGCACGCCAGAGCGCGTGATCGACAACGCCGAAGCCGCGCACTGGCAACTCGACGCCGAGGATCTGGCCGAGCTGGACCAATTGTTCGCGCCGCCGACCGGTCCTGAGCCGCTCCAGATCTATTAAACATATCGCGCGTCCATCGCCGCCCACACGATTTTCAATGAAAATCCCGAGAGCGGGTCTGTAGCGCGCCGAGTCGCGGGGTTTCGTCGACGATCTCTTGCGCCAGACAATGGGTGACCGGCCCGGCGCGCTGCATGGTGCCGACCACCCGGAGCAGGCGCGCCGAGAGTACGGCCACACGAAACCGGGCCAGTATGTCCAGGCGCACAATCACATTGATGGATGTGGTTTCGTCCTCGAGCGTGACGAAAGTCGTGCCCTTGGCGCTGCCCGGGCGCTGGCGCATGGTCACAATACCGGCTACGTGCACGCTGCTTTCATGCGGCGCGCGCTTGAATGCCGTGCCTTGCATCACGCCCAGGCGATTCAGCTCAGCCCGCATGAGGGCTACCGGATGCCGACGCAGCGTCAAGCCCGTACTGTTGTAATCGGCCGCGACGTCGGCGCCTTCGCTGGGCGCGGCCAGGGCAATCGCCGACTCCTCGGGAATGACTTCGGCAAACAGATCGTCGTGTACAGAAGCGGCGGCAATCTGCCACTGGGCGTTGTGTCGATCGCCGGCCAGGCCGGCCAGCGCATCGGCGCGGGCCAGCGCATTTCGTGCGCGCTTGTCCAGGCCCGCACGCGTGACCAGATCGGCGACATCGACGAACCGGCGCTGGCCCCGGGCCGCCACGATCGCCCCGGCGGCGGCCGCGGACAGCCCCTTGATCCGATTCAGGCCCAGACGCAGGGCCGCGCGTTGCTGAGGATGGGCAGCCTCGCCGGGACGACCTTCCAAGCGAGTTTCGATCTCTGAATAGCGCACGTCGGCCGCGCGCACGGCCACACCATGGGCTCGAGTGTCACGCACGATCTGGGCCGGGGCATAAAACCCCATGGGCTGGCTGTTGAGTAGGGCCGCCGCGAAAGCCGCCGGGTAATGACACTTCAGATAAGCCGATACATAGACCAGCAGCGCAAAGCTCACGGCGTGGGACTCGGGAAACCCGTAGCTGCCAAAGCCTTTAATCTGCTCGAATATCCGATCGGCAAAATCTTCGTCGTAGCCGTTGGCCCGCATGCCGGATTTCAGACGTTCGCGCCAGGGCTCCAGCCCGCCATCTTTCTTCCAGGCCGCCATGGACTTGCGCAGGCCGTTGGCTTCGCTGCCGGTGAAGTCGGCGGCCACCATGGCAATCTTCATGACCTGTTCCTGAAAGATGGGCACGCCCAGCGTGCGCTCGAGCACGCCGCGTAGCGCCTCGCTGGGATAGGTCACAGCCTGCGGGTTCTCTCGCGCCTTGAGATAGGGATGCACCATGCCGCCTTGGATGGGCCCGGGTCGTACGATGGCCACCTCCACCACCAGGTCAAAGAACCGCGCCGGCTTCAGGCGCGGCAGCATGGTCATCTGTGCGCGGGACTCGATCTGGAACACCCCGATCGTATCGGCTGCCTGGATCATGGCGTATGTGGCCGAATCCTTGGCTGGGATGCCGGCCATGGTGAGCAGGCGCCCGGTATGTCCGGCAATCAGATCGAAACAGCGCCGGATACACGACAGCATGCCCAGGGCCAGCACGTCGATCTTCATCAGCCCCACGGCGTCCAGATCATCCTTGTCCCACTGGATAATCGTGCGATCGGGCATGGCTGCGTTCTCGACCGGCACCAGCTCTTCCAGCGGGCGCTGGCTGAGTACGAAGCCACCGACGTGCTGCGAAAGATGCCGTGGAAATCCCAGCAGCGTATCCACCAGCCGGAGCATGCGCTGCAGCAGCCGGGCCTCCAGATAGACGCCGCGCTCGGCCAGCTGCTCACCCAGCGTCCCGTCATCGGCCCGGCTTGAAAGCTCGCCGGCCACGATATCGATCTGGTCGGCCGACAGGCCCAATGCACGTCCGATATCGCGCATAGCGCTCCGCGGGCGATAACGAATCACCGTAGCCGCCAGGGCAGCCCGTCCACGACCGTATTTGGCATAGATGTACTGAATGATCTCTTCGCGCCGCTCGTGCTCGAAGTCCACGTCGATATCCGGCGGCTCGTTGCGCGACTCGGAGATGAAACGTTCGAACAACAGCTCGTGGCGCGTAGGGTCGACCTCGGTGATACCCAGGCAATAACAGACCACCGAATTGGCCGACGAGCCACGCCCCTGGCACAGAATACCGCGCGCCTTGGCCTCGCGAACGATGTCGTGAACGGTCAAGAAATAATGCGGATAGTTCTTGGCCTCGATGAGCTCGAACTCGTCTTCGAGCTGCCGTCGAACAACAGAAGAAAACCCCTTTGGCCAACGACTTATCGCGCCTTCTTCAACCAGATTTCTTAAATAAGAACTTGAGGTGTGCCCGCGTGGCACCAGCTCGGCCGGGTAGTCGTAGCAAATATCGCGCAGGTTGAACGTGCAGCCGGCGGCCAGACGTGTCGTCTCGGCTAATGTTTCGGCCGGATACAGATCGGCTAGATCCGCGATCGGACGTAGGTAACGCTCGCCGTTGGCTGCGAGCAGCGTGCCGGCCTCGGCAACCGTCGTGTGGTGTCGGAGCGCGGTAAAGACATCCTGTAGCACCAGCCGCGAGCGACAATGCATATGTACATCCCCCACGGCGACGATCGGCACGCCATAGCGCAAACGCAGTGTGGCCAGATGTTCCATGTGGAGCGCATCGAGCGCCCCGCGATGCAGCGCCAGGGCGATGCGCGTGGCCTTGGGATAGCGACAGACCAGATCAGACAGCAATGCGTGGCAAGTCACGCCCGGTTGTTTGGCATAGGCGGGTAGTACGAGCAGCCAGCAGGCGGATAGATCATGTCCGGCCAGATCAGCCTGTGACAGACGGTAGCGGCCCTTGGTACCGGCCCGGCGAGCGGAGGTGATCAAACGGCAAAGCTGGGTATAGCCGGCCTGGCACCGAACCAGAACGATGAGGCTGACGTCATCGCCCACGTCATCGCCCAGGGCAAAACGGCTGCCCAGAATGAGCTGTAGAGAGACCTCTTCGGCGGCCTTGAGCGCCCGCACGGCGCCTGCCAGGGAGCATTCATCGGTCAATGCCAGTGCGCGATAGCCGAGTGCGGCCGCCTGAAAGACCAGCTCCTCGGGATGAGAAGCGCCACGATGAAACGAAAAATTACTTACACAACAAAACTCTGCGTAATTTTTTTCATGTTTTTTATGGCCGTTTAAGGTCATGCTCAGCCAAACAGGCCGTGGACATAGTAGGTCGTCTGGCCGCGACCGGCTCGGCCGAGATCCTTGAATATCCAGAGCTGGCGGCCGCCGGGTTCCAGTACGCGGTAATAGTCTCGGCGCTGGCCGCTGTCCCACCAGCCGCTTTCGATACGCTCGGGACCACTGACCCAGGACAGCTGGGCCATGCGTTCGTTTGACAGGCGCTTGGGCGTATCCAGCAGCCAGAGCGGGCGCGGCGGGGCCGCTGCATGATCTGTCGTGTCCTGGCCTGATGCCTGCCCCGGCTGGTCTAGCTGTCGAGACGCGTGATCGGGACGATGGTCGGCAACGTATTGGATCCAGCCCACGGCATCGTGGCCCAGGCGGGCCCGTATCCGATCAAGCACGCCCGGCCATGCCGCTTCCGATGTGTCCGCTTCGGCGGCCCACAGGCGGCCCTGCTCGTGCGCTAAGCGTCGCAGCCGATCACTGGCCAGTTCTATGGCTATCACCGGCGCGGGCAGGCAGACACGCTGCAGGCGCTCTTGGGCCACGCGCTCCAAATGCCGCGCATCACTGGACGGGGCCGATAGCTTGAGGATCAGGGCCGTCTCAGGCTGACTTTCGTGAACGAGTTTCAGGCGCAGGGTCTGTATCGCGCTGTCGGCGCCTTTGAGAAATACAGCCAGTTCATCGAAGACCCGCCGCAACACGAAAGCGAGCCCTTGAGTGGCCTCTACGGCACCGAACAGCTCGTGACGCGTGTCATAACGCGGGGGCAGTTCGTAAAGCGTCAGGCCGTGCGGCCGTTGGCCCTGCAGGCGCTCAAGTGCGTCCAGCAGAGGCTTGCCAAAGCGACGTGTCAGGGCCGCAGGCGGCAGCGCTAACAAAGCGTCGGTACGCGCAATGCCGCTGGCGGCGAGTGTCTGTTGCACGGGAGCCGTCAGATCCAGGCAATCGATCGGCAACTGTCCCAGTGTCTGGTCGGGCTGCAGGCCAGTATTCGTGCGCGCGAACGCTAGTGCAGACTGTGGGCTCTGGCCCAGACCGGCCCGGTAACGATAGGCCAGATGCGTCAGGTCGGACTCGACCTGCGACAACAGCGGCCCCTGACCGTGAAACAGCTTCAGGCTGGCGCCGATCTCGAACACCAGGCGGCTGCATTCGACGTGTGCATCAGCGATTGCCCAGTGCACTTCGTTGCTATAACCCCAGGCCCAGCCGGCCAGGCGCGCCATGGCAGCCCGCTCGGGCGCAGGCTCGCGCTGCAAAACATCAAGCTCAGGCTGTCGCAGCCGCGCATCGGCCAGCGCCATGCCGGGCTCGATTCCTACAGTCAGTGCTTTCGGGCAAGCCGCCACGACATACTGACGCTGTTGACGAGCGGCCACGACAACGCGCGCATTCGTGCTCGTGCTGCAACGTCGGGCATCGAGCGGCCAGTGTATAAAACGCAGGGCCAGCCACATGGTCAATCCGGCCTGTCGTGGCGGTTTTTATATGCTTTAAAACATATACTTGTGCTGCCTTCTTCTTGCGCCTTGATAAGCGCCGATGAGGGTGGGGCAGCGGTCGCTTCGTTATTGCTGGGCTGTGGGTGAACCCGGCCGAGCCGTATGGCAGGCGGCACACGCCCCCCATGCCAGGGATGGTCACGTCCAACCTGCAGGCCGTCGACGCGGGCGCCGCCCGGGCCCCGGCATTTCAATATTTCGATGCGCTGTCGGCCGCTCCGCTGGGTTAGCGCCAGACGAAGCGCGGCCGGAGACCGCTGCCGGGCGCAATGCAGGCTGCGATAGACGAATACCGGGCAGCCGGCTTTTTCACTGGCCAGCTGCAGCCGCCGCAGATCGGTCATCTCCAGCTGGTCTTCCCAGAGTACAAAGGCCACGAAGCCGCCGGCCGCGGCCAGCTGCTCGATGCTCCAGACCGCTTCGGCCGGCGTGCGGCAGCGCATGAGCGGCAGCCGTCTTCGATCCACGGCCGCGGCATCCAGTGCCGGGGCGTTGAGACCGTAGGGCGGGTTGATCATGACCAGCCGCTGGCTCGGGCCTGCGGCCAGGCGCTGACTCAGGCTGGCCAGAAGCAGGCTCAGCTCGCCTGTGCCGGGCCGCTCGATCAACCACTCGGTCACGCTGGCCAACGGATAGCCGCCACCGGGTAGAACCCGATCCAGCTCGGCCAGGCCTGTTGACCAGGTCCGCGGCTGCGCGGCCTGGCTGGCTCGGTGAATCCCCAGACGTTGCCATTCTGCGTCAATGGCAAGGCGGTCTGCCCGGCCAGAATTCGAAGTGGGCTCATCTCTCATAATTGTATTTATATACAGTAAAAATTCCGCTGACCAGCCCTGAAAGGTCGTAGATCGCCAAGCCCCTGACACGCCAATAATCCTGTCGATCGCCTGGTAGATCGGATCGACAAATACATCGACAGGGCGCGCTATCATGCGCACATGACGCTATCCGACACGCCGCCTGTTTTCGACGGGCATAACGACCTGTTGTTACGGCTTTCGCAATATCCGCCCGATGAAGCGGTTCGGCTTTTCATGACGGGGCGGGGCGAAGGGCATCTGGATCTGCCGCGTATGCAAACCGGCGGTTTTTTCGGTGGCCTGTTCGCAGTGTTCGTGCCTTCGCCGGCCGCCGATCGTCGCGGCTTTCATCGCATCGACGGCGGGTATGACGTGCCGGTACCGGCGCCGATGTCACAGGAGCGTGCCTTGGCCCCGGCGCTGGCCATGATCAGCCTGTTGCATCGCATCGAGCGGACACACCCTGAGAGCCTGCGGGTGTGTCGCAGTACTGCAGATATTCACAGTGCCCGAAACGACAGGGCCATCGCGGCCGTCTTGCACCTGGAGGGCGCCGAGCCGATCGACGCGGATTTAAGAGCGCTGGACGGCCTATATGCGGCAGGGCTGCGCTCGATCGGGCCGGTCTGGAGCCGGCCGACGGTCTTCGGCCACGGCGTGCCGTTCAAGTTTCCCTCGAGTCCGGATACCGGCCCCGGGCTGACTGCGGCCGGGCGCTCTCTGGTGGCGGCCTGTAACGATTACGGCATCGTGCTGGATCTTGCGCATCTGAACGAGCGAGGCTTCTGGGATGTGGCCCAGATGTCGCGCGCGCCGCTGGTGGCCAGCCACTCGAACGCGCATGCGCTATGCCCGCATGCGCGTAATCTGACCGATGAACAGCTACGTGCCGTGGCCGACTCGGGCGGCATCGTGGGGCTGAATTTCGGCACTTATTTTCTGCGCCCGGACGGCGCGCTCGACACGGCGACACCGGTCGAGGTCATGCTCGATCATATCGATCACATGATCGACGTCATGGGCGAGGCCCACGTCGGGCTGGGTTCGGATTTCGACGGCATACACCGCGCGCCGATCGCTGACGCCGCCGAGCTGCCCTGTTTGATTGAAGCGATGCAGGCCCGCGGCTATAGCCAGACGCGTATCCAGCGCTTGGCCGGTGAGAACTGGCTGCGCGTGCTCGAGTCTACCTGGGGCGAATAGCGATCACGGCGACGGCAGCGCCTCGCGGCTGCCGTCAGGGTATTCCAGATAGCGCTGGCCGCCGGATACCGCGGGCCCGAACGCGCCGCTCTTACCGGCGGCCTGCATGCCGGCGGCGAACTGGGCGTACGTCACACCGCCCGGACGGGTGTTTTCGACCGGCTGCTGGATGGTCTGGCCCGTATCGAACGAGTCGTAAGCATCTGCGATCGCCGGATTGGCTTCCAGCTCGTCGCGGGACAACACCTCATCGCCGTTACGATCGAGCTGGTTGAATAATGTGCGTAGCGTAACGGTGTCCTGATCGGCCGGGCCAGCGGCAGGCGCAGCCAAGGTAGCAGCAC
The DNA here is from genome assembly GCA_002320455.1 of Salinisphaera sp. UBA1666. GTDB lineage: Bacteria > Pseudomonadota > Gammaproteobacteria > Nevskiales > Salinisphaeraceae > Salinisphaera. Next base: position 18,934 of record DCKU01000183.1, on the reverse strand, counting down.
TCACGGCCAACGAGACCGCCCCCAACACTATCGATACATATCGCATGGCTGACCCTGCGTGCACATAAAACGGTATCGTAATCCGCACAAGCTGAATCCAGCCGGACACGTGGCGTGTTCGAACGTAGAATCAAGACCGATCTGTCTTTATTGTTCAGGAAATTCATATGCCCGGCACCGGCCACGGCAACGCTTCACAGCTACAGCCCTTCGACTCCGCCGAGGCGGCCCTGGCACATATCGAGGCGCTGTATCAGCGCGCCTGTGAAAGCGTTCGCGTGCGTCATCGTCGTTTCATGGCCGGTGAGCACGAACCGGAGCCCATGCCGGATGCCTTCTATCCGTATGTCGGCATCGAAATCACCGCGGACCGGCTGACGGCCAATGCCCGGCCGACCTATGGCTCGCTGCGCAAGAGCGGCGTGCACGGCACCACCGTGACACGGCCGGACCTGTTTCACGACTATCTGCTGGAACAGCTCACCCTGCTCATCGACAACCACGGCGGGCCCGTGCATGTGGGCCTAAGCGGCCAGCCAATTCCCTTGCCGTTTGTCATCGAATCGGCCACGGCTGATCTGGACCCTGCGGACTTGCGCGCCATGGAGCGGGCGTTCTATCTGCCCAATCTGGCCGATATCGACGATCGAATCGCCAACAGCACCTATCGCCCGCGTCCGGGCCATCCGTTTCCGCTGGCCTTGTTCGACGCACCCCGCATCGACCTGGCACTTCAGCGCTTGGCGCACTATACCGGCACCGATCCGCGCTATTTCCAAGGGTTTGTGCTGCTGACCAACTACCAGCGTTACGTGGATGATTTTTCCGAACACGCCGAGGCCGAGCTGGCCGGCGATAACGCCTATACCGGCTTCATCGCCCCCGGCGATGCTGTGACAGGCCGCCCGGACGGTAGCGGCCTGGCATCAGGGGGCCAGGCACCGCGTCATCTGCCGCCGATGCCGGCCTATCATCTGGCCCGGGCCGACGGCCTGGGCGTGACCTTGATCAATATCGGCATGGGCCCGTCGAACGCCAAGACCATCACCGATCATCTGGCGGTTCTGCGTCCCCACTGTTGGCTCATGATCGGCCACTGTGGTGGCCTGCGGCGCTCCCAGCAGCTGGGCGATTATGTCCTGGCGCATGGGTATGTGCGCGAGGATCACGTTCTGGATCAGGATCTACCCACCTGGGTGCCGATCCCGCCGATCGCAGAAGTCCAGCTGGGTCTGGAACAGGCGGTGACCAACGTCACCGGGCTTTCAAGCCGGGAGATGAAAGACCGGCTGCGTACCGGCACGGTAGCCAGTACCGACAACCGCAACTGGGAGTTTCGTTTTGACGAGCTCTATGAGCGGTTCTCGCAGTCGCGGGCTATTGCTGTGGATATGGAAAGTGCTGCGATCGCGACCAATGGCTTTCGGCTGCGTGTGCCTTACGGCACTTTGTTATGCGTCTCCGACAAGCCCATGCACGGCGAGCTCAAGCTGCGCAGCATGGCCAATGCGTTCTATCGCACACGCGTGGCCCAGCATTTGACGATTGGTCTGGAGACAATCCGGCTGCTACGCGAAGGCGGGATCGCTGACCTGCATTCACGCAAGCTGCGTTCGTTCGACGAGCCGGCGTTTCGCTGACCGGCCGGAAGAGAGCGCTGGCTGTTTTAGTCGATCAGTGCGTCCACTTGTAGGCGACGTAAACAAACGCTGCGGTCATGCTGGCAACGCCGATAATCGGATAGATGATCATGTCATACCCTCCAGTTGTCGGAGCAGTGATCTTATTCGTAAAGATAATACGATCGTAGCCGCAAGCGCAATTTCGACGGCCAACACAATCAATGTCTCGAACGAAAAGAACCATTCGGCGACAAAACCCCAGGCCGTGGCATATTGCGCGGGATCTGCCTCGCTCGCTCTGAAAGCCTTGAATAACTGGCCCACGAGGGTGGCATCGATACCCAGGGCTGCGACCAGCACCAGCCGAAGCGTGCCGATTTCTTCCTTGATGCGCTCCTTATTCCGCTGACGATACCGCAGCGGCATCGACGGACGTTTCTTAGCCGTCACGATATCCTCCAATAAAAAAATCCGGCTTCTCAAAGAAGAAGCCGGATTCTCGCTCGACAATGCGTCGAGCCCTCACGTGGCAGCGTTTAGGCCGCCTGGGCCAGCTGACGCAGCACGTAGTGCAGGATGCCGCCGTTCTGGTAGTAGTCCCACTCCTTGGGCGTATCGATACGCACGCGGGCATCGAACTCGATCGTCTCGCCCGATTCCTTGGTGGCCGTGATGTGCACAGACTTGGCACCGGCGGACAGGCCGTCGATGTCATAGGTCTCGGTGCCGTCCAGGCCCAGCGACTCGTGCGAATCACCTTCGTTGAACTGCAGGGGCAGTACGCCCATGCCCACCAGATTGGAACGGTGGATACGCTCGAAGGACTCGGCGATTACGGTCTTCACACCCAGCAGCAGGGTGCCCTTGGCCGCCCAGTCACGCGACGAGCCGGTACCGTATTCCTTGCCGGCGATGATCACCAGCGGCGTGCCTTCGTCCTTGTACTTCATGGCGGCGTCGTAGATGAACATCTCACGACCGTCCGGCTGATACTGCGTCCAGCCGCCTTCGGTACCCGGCGCCAGCTGGTTGCGCAGACGGACGTTGGCAAAGGTGCCGCGCATCATGACTTCGTGGTTGCCACGACGCGAGCCGTAGCTGTTGAAGTCCGACGGTTTGACGCCTTGCTCTTGCAGGTACTGGCCCGCCGGGCTGTCCTTGGTGATCGCACCGGCCGGGGAGATATGGTCGGTGGTGATCGAGTCACCCAGCTTGGCCAGACAGCGCGCGCCCTTGATCGTCGGGATATCGTCGACGTCGACGGTCATGCCTTCGAAGTAGGGCGGATTCTGGACGTAGGTAGAGTCCTTGTCCCACTCGTAGATCTCGCCTTCCGGCACGTCCAGGTTCTGCCAGCGGTCGTCGCCGGCGAACACGTCGCCGTAGGAATCCTTGAACATCTCGGAGTTCAGCGAGGACCCGATGGTGTCGTAGATTTCCTTCTGCGAAGGCCACAGATCCTTGAGGAAGACGTCGTTGCCATCGGCGTCGGTGCCCAGCGCATCTTCGGTCAGGTTAATGTCGATGGTACCGGCCAGCGCATAGGCGACGACCAGCGGCGGGCTGGCCAAAAAGTTCATGCGCACATCGCCGTGCACGCGACCTTCGAAGTTACGGTTGCCCGACAATACCGAGGCCACGTTCAGATCGTTGTCACGAACGGCGTTGCCGATCGGCTCCGGCAGCGGGCCGGAGTTGCCGATACAGGTGGTGCAGCCATAGCCGACGAGCTGGAAGCCCAGGTTGTCCAGGTCATCGTCCAGGCCGGCTTTTTCCAGATACTCGGTCACGACCTTGGACCCGGGCGCCAGCGAGGTCTTCACCCAGGGTTTGACCTGCATGCCTTTTTCCACGGCGTTGCGTGCGACCAGGCCTGCGGCCAGCATCACGGCCGGGTTGGACGTGTTGGTGCAGGACGTGATGGCCGCGATCACTACCGAGCCGTCGTGCAGGTCGAACTCGGCTTCCTTGTAAGACACCGGGGCGTGAACCGGGCCGCCGACGCCGTCGGAGGCGATGCCCGACTCGCTCTGCATCTTGGACTCTTCCATGGACTTGCCGGCTTTTTCGGCCCGGCTTTTCATGAAAGGCGCGACCTCTCGACGATAGGTCTCTTGCATGTCGGAGAGCAGCACGCGGTCCTGCGGGCGCTTGGGTCCGGCCAGCGACGGCTGCACGGTGCCCAGATCCAGCTCGAGTACGTCCGTGTAGTTGGCATCCGGCTGACCTTTTTCGCGCCACAGGCCCTGAGCCTTGGCATATTCGCGGGTCAGCTCGAGTTGCTCCGGATCGCGCCCGGTCAGCTCCATGTAACGGATGGTTTCTTCGTCGACCGGGAAGATGCCGCAGGTCGCACCGTATTCCGGGGCCATGTTGGCGATGGTGGCTCGGTCGGCCAGCGCCAGATCTTCCAGGCCGTCGCCGAAGAATTCCACGAACTTGCCGACCACGCCCTTGGCGCGCAGCATTTCGGTGACCGTGAGCACCAAATCGGTGGCGGTGGTGCCTTCGGCCAGCTTGCCGGTGAGCTTGAAGCCCACGACCTGCGGGATAAGCATGGTGATGGGCTGGCCCAGCATGGCGGCCTCGGCTTCGATACCGCCGACGCCCCAGCCGAGTACCCCCACGCCGTTGATCATGGTGGTGTGGGAGTCGGTGCCCACCAGCGTGTCGGGATAAGCCAAGTTCTTGTCTTCGTTACCGAAAACCACGCGGGCCAGATATTCCAGGTTGACCTGGTGCACGATGCCGGTATCCGGCGGCACGACCTTGAAGTTGTCGAACGCGCCCTGACCCCAACGCAGGAACGCATAGCGCTCCTTGTTGCGATTGAACTCCAGCTTGGCGTTCAGATCGAAGGCTTTATCGGTGCCGTATTCGTCAACCATCACCGAGTGGTCGATAACCAATTCGGCCGGGGAGAGCGGATTGATCTTGTCCGGGCTGCCGCCGAGGTTCTTCATGGCATCGCGCATGGCGGCCAGGTCGACGACCGCCGGCACGCCCGTGAAGTCCTGCAGCACCACGCGTGCCGGCGTAAAGGCGATTTCCGTGTCCGGCTCGGCCTTGGCGTCCCAGTTGGCCATGGCCTCGATGTCGTCTTTCGTTACGTTGCTGCCGTCTTCATGACGCAGCAGGTTTTCCAGCAGAATCTTCTGGGCGTAGGGCAGCTTGGCCACGTTGGGAAACTGCTTCTCGAGTGCCGGAAGGCTAAAATAGTCGAAGCTGCGGTTACCAACCGTGAAATTCGTGCGGGTCCCAAAGCTGTCGGTCATGAACCTTATCTCCTGAGCCGGTAAATGGTCGCGTGTGCGCGCGCCGGTCTATAAGTGCGGCCAGCAGTATAGCGTCTGCTGAACGTGCCTGCAGGGTCCGGGCGATTTGTGAAAATAAAACTTGGCTATCTTTCCAGCCCGGCCAAAAGCGCTTTGCGTCGAAAGAACAGCGACATGAAGCCGCCGCCGCACTGGCGCCAGAGCACGCCGGCACGAATAGCCGCCAGAAGCTGGGTGCGTATCCGTCGCTGCAGGTATTCGTTTTTGAGATAGCTCGGATGCCCCTGAAGCATGATCTGGGGCCGCATCGGGCTGATCGTCTCGCGATACGCGCCGTCGAGTATCTCGGCAACGTCGGCCCCATCGGCCAGCCGCGCACGATCAATCGCGCCGCGTATACGGCCCAAGGCCTGTTCATCCTGACGCAGCCGACCGGCAAGCTTGAGGATCTGGCCGATATAGCGGGCCACGAGCGCGTGTTTTTGATCGGGGCGCTGGCCGGCCAGCTGTGGCTTGAGAAACGTAATACCGTCGGCCAGCTCTTGCTCGTTTTCGAACACATCGAGCGCGCGATCGGGATCCGTGCAGAAAATAGCGTGCAGGGCCCGCTCGAACCGTACCGGCAGATCTTGGCCGTCCTGGGCCATGTCATGGGCATAGCGGGCAAACTGAGCCACGCCGGCCAGCGCAAATGCCTGGTCCTGAAAGCTGTTGGCTTGCGTCATGCCGATGATTCCAGATAGGTCGTGTCGTGCCCGGGGGCGACAACCGTATCCCCGGACGTTCGAATTTCGGCGCTGCCCAGACAATGCGCCCCGTCATAAAGTACAACGTACTGGCCAGGCGTAATGGCACGCGGCGGGTGCTCGAAGACAACCTCGATATCGCCGTTGGCGTGCGGGATAACCCGACAGGCGATCGCTGCTTGCCGATACCGCACTTGCGCCTGACAGTCGAAAGCCTGTGTCGGCGCTTTAATAAGCCAGTGCGCCGGGCCGGCCAACAGCCGGGTCTGTTCAAGCGCGTCGTGATGGGCGTCTTGGCTGACCCAGAGCGTGTCCGAGGTCAAGTCCTTGTCCACGACGTACCAGGGCCCCTGGTCGGCCCCGGCAACGCCGCCAAGCCCCAGGCCGCGACGCTGGCCGATGGTGTAATAGATCAGCCCCGCGTGCTCGGCGATCACGCGGTCGTCGAGCGCGCCGCCCGATACGCGCACCGGCCCGGCGCGGCCCGACAGATATTGTCGAAGAAAGCCCTCGAAGTCGCGTTCGCCGATGAAACACACGCCGGTGCTGTCCGGCTTGTCGTGAATAGGTAGGCCCGCGGCTTTGGCTATCGCGCGCACGTCGATCTTGTTGATTTCGCCGACGGGGAACAGCGTATGTGCCAAAGCCTCGACCGGCACCGCGGCCAGGAAATAAGACTGGTCCTTGTTCGGGTCCATGCCGCGCAGTAGACGTGGCGTGTCACCGGTATGGTCCATGCGGGCGTAGTGGCCGGTAGCGATCATGTCTGCGCCCAGACGTTCGGCGTGGCGCATGAACGCATCGAACTTGATTTCGCGGTTGCACAGCACATCCGGGTTAGGGGTGCGCCCCGCGGCATAGCTGTCCAGAAAATACTGGAAGACCCGCGACTTGTACTCCGCCGAGAAGTCGGCTCGATGCAGCGTAATATCCAGGGCTTCACAGACTTCGGCAGCGTCGTCGAAGTCATCGGCTGCCTGGCAACGTCCGGCCTCGTCCTCGCCCCAGTTGAACATGAACAGCCCCTCGACCTGGTAGCCGGCCTCGACCAGGCGCAAGGCGGCCACCGAGGAATCCACACCGCCCGACAGGCCCACAATTACGCGGGTATCAGCCGGAGCTTTGCCACGGACCGGCATCACGAGACGTCCTGAATATGGGTGAGTCGGTCTAGCGACATAAGCGGGTAGCGTTCGTAGTCTTCAATGCTGCGCAGCACCAACGCGCTGCGTAGGCTGGGATGTTGGGCCAGTTCCTGGCGGGACAACCAGTGCGTGGCCACGATCGGCGTGTCCAGCGGCCGAGCGGGATCATGCTCTTGCACGTAGCCGGCCAGGGCGATACGCAGAGTGGTCCGCCCGTCGGCGTGGGGCCAGTAATAGAGACCGATCAGTCCTTCAGGCACGAATTGCCAGGCGCTTTCTTCGCGCGTCTCGCGAATCACGGCCTCTAAAATGGTTTCGCCGGGCTCGACGTGGCCGGCCGGCTGGTTGATGACCCGTTGATCGTTGATCGCTTCCTCGACCACCAGATAACGTGACGCTCGCGCCACCACGGCAGCCACGGTCAGCTCCACGTGCACCATATAAACGGCTCGCATCGAACAATGAGCATGACTAGTTTATGCGCCGGTCGTCGCGTGCGCGAGCGTACGCCAAGGCGTGGTCGGCCGCACTGCGGCTAATTTCACGTGGCCAAGTCAATATCGGCCGGGTATCATGCGCCGGAATCAGTCATCGACCTGCTCGATTCTATGTCGCGTTTCGCGATGGTCTTCCCCGGTCAGGGGGCACAATCGGTTGGAATGCTCGGCGAGGCTGCCGACCGGCCTACTGTTGTCGACGAGACGCTGGCCGAGGCCAATGATGCCCTGGGTTTTGATCTGGCCGAGCTGATCGACCACGGTCCGGCCGATACGCTGAACCAGACCGAGTACACGCAGCCGGCTCTGGTGGCTGCCAGTATCGCCTTCTGGCGCCGCTGGCAGCAGGCGGGCGGTTCGATGCCGGCCTATCTGGCCGGCCATAGCCTGGGCGAGTACAGCGCGCTGGTCGTGGCGGGCGCGATGAACTTCGGTGACGCGCTGCGGCTGACGCGTCTGCGCGGTCAGGCCATGCAGGGTGCGGTAGAGGCCGGGCAGGGCGCGATGGCAGCCATTATCGGTCTGTCCGATGAAGACGTGGTAGCGGCCTGCCAGGCCGCGTGCGACGACCTGGCCGATGTCGGACAGCGCGTATCCGCTGCCAATTTCAACGCGCCGATGCAGGTGGTTATTGCCGGCCATGCCGACGCCGTGACCCGGGCCGGCGAAATCGCCAAGGAAAAAGGGGCCAAGCTGGTCAAGCCTCTCGCGGTGAGCGTGCCGTCACATTGCAGCCTAATGCGTCCGGCCGCCGACCGTCTGGCCGCGCATCTTGAAGATATCCCGCTGCGTGAGCCGCAGCTGCCGGTCTATCACAATGTGGATGCCCGTCCGCGCGAGGACGTCTCGGGCATCCGCCGCGCGCTGGTGGCCCAGCTGGCCGATTCGGTCTATTGGGCTGATACCGTGCGCCACATTCAGGCCGCCGGCTGTGACACATTCGTCGAGTGCGGGCCGGGCAAGGTGCTCTCAGGCCTCAACAAACGCATCGACAAGACTCTGGTTAGCGTGACGCTGTCCGATGCGGACGATCTTGAAGCCGCGGTGGCCCGCGTCGGCAGCTAAGCCGCGCCAACGTCTTTCATCTCAACCGAGCTCTCACGCATGTCCGAGAACACACTCGCCGGCCAGATTGCGCTCGTTACCGGCGCCAGCCGTGGCATTGGTGCAGCCATCGCCGATCGATTAGCTTCAGACGGCGCCATCGTCATCGGCACGGCGACCAGCGAGGCCGGGGCGGCAGCCATCAACGAGCGTTTGGCGCCCAGCGGCGGAGGCGGTCGCGCGCTGGACGTGACCGATAACGCCCAAATCGAGGCGTTGATCAAGTCGGTCGGCCAAGAATTTGGTGCGCCGGGCATCGTGGTCAACAACGCGGCCATCACGCGCGATACGTTGATGATGCGTATGAAAGAGGACGATTGGCAGGCGGTGATCGATGCCAATCTCTCGGGCGTGTTTCGTGTTTCCAAGGCCGTGCTCAAAGGCATGATGAAGGCGCGCGGTGGCCGGATCATCAACATTGCGTCGGTAGTGGGGCTGATGGGCAACGCAGGCCAGGTCAACTACAGCGCCGCCAAAGCGGGGCTGCTGGGCCTGACGCGTTCGATGGCGCGCGAGGTGGGCTCACGCGGTATCACGGTCAATGCCGTTGCCCCCGGCTTCATCGAGACCGACATGACGCGCGAGCTGTCCGAAGAGACAACCCAGGCCATGCTCGGTCAGATTCCGCTGGGCCGACTGGGCCAAGTTGACGACATTGCCTCGGCGGTCGCATTTCTCGCCTCGCCCCAGGCTGGGTATATTACGGGCGAGACGCTGTCGATTAACGGCGGTTTGTACATGGGCAGCTAGCGAGGCTTCCCCTTTTTCCCTAGAATGGCGCGCGATCTGCGAGGGCGGATACACGCGTCACACCAACGCAAGTCAAGCAACAGGAGAGATCCCATGAGTAGCGTGGAAGAGCGAGTTCAGAAAATCATCGCCGAGCAGCTGTCGGTAAGCGAAGACCAGGTGACCTCGGAGGCCTCGTTCGTCGACGATCTGGGTGCCGATTCGCTGGACACGGTCGAGCTCGTCATGGCGCTGGAAGAAGAGTTCGAGATCGATATCCCGGACGAGGAAGCCGAGAAGATCGTCAACGTCAAAGACGCCGTCGACTACATCAAGTCGCACGCCGAAGGCTGAACCAACCAGCGATCTGTCACGCTCGGCCGTCGTTACAGGCGGCCGGCTGGATCTCTGCCGCCGCCATTGGGCGGCCTTTATTCTGACAGGGGGCGTCGTTGAATCAGCGTCGCGTAGTAGTTACAGGCCTCGGCATGGTTTCGCCGCTGGCCAATGACGTCGAAAACACCTGGGCTGGCATTCTGGCTGGTCGCAGCGGCATTTCCACGATCGATTCCTTCGATACGTCGGCTTATCCGACGCATTTTGGTGGGCCGATTCGTGATTTCGACGTCACCCAATACATGTCGGCCAAGGAAGCCAAGCGTTTCGATCCGTTTGTGCACTATGGTGTCGCGGCATCGACCCAGGCGCTGGCCGATAGCGGACTCGAATTGTCCGACGAATACAATGATCGCGTCGGCGTGGCCGTCGGGTCGGGTATCGGCGGTATCGGCACGATCTTGAAGACCTGTGCGGCCTTTCACGAGTCGGACTACAATCCGAAGAAAGTCTCGCCGTTCTTCATCCCGAGTAGCATCGCCAACATGGCGGCCGGGGCTGTGTCTATCCAGCTCAACCTGCATGGACCTAACATCGCGGCTGTATCGGCCTGCACCACCGGCGTTCACAATATCGGCCTGGCGGCGCGCATGATCGCGGGCGGCGACGCTGACGCCATGCTGGCCGGCGGCTGTGAAATGGCCGTTAACCGTATTGGCCTGGCCGGCTTCTGCTCGGCCAAGGCGCTGTCGCAACGTAATGAAGACCCACAGGCGGCCAGCCGCCCCTGGGACGTCGATCGTGACGGTTTCGTGCTGTCCGACGGGGCGGGTGTGCTGATGCTCGAAGATCTCGACTCGGCCAAGGCACGCGGGGCCAAGATCTACGGCGAGGTCGTGGGCTTTGGCATGAGTGGCGATGCGCATCACATCACCATGCCCAGCGGGCGGGGCGCCCGCCAGTGTATGGAACGGGCGCTGGCCAACGCCGGCATGACCGGTGCCGACATCCAGTACGTTAACGCACACGGCACCTCGACCCAGGCCGGTGACGTATCCGAGAGCCAGTCGATCGAAAGCGTGCTGGGCGATGCGGCTAAAAACGTGGCCGTCAGCTCGACCAAGTCGATGACCGGCCACATGCTGGGCGCGGCCGGCGCAGCCGAGGCGATCTTCACGCTGCTGGCCATCCGAGATCAGGTGGCGCCGCCCACGATCAACCTCGATACGCCCGATGAGGGCTGTCATCTCGACTACGTGCCGCACGAGGCACGCCAGATGCCGATCACTGCGGCTTTGTCCAACTCGTTCGGCTTTGGCGGCACCAACGGATCGCTGATCTTCAAACGCTACGAATAAGGTGGCGCGCCCCAGCGAGCACCCGCGCGGCTACAGGCTTCGCCGACACGATGCGACGCTGACCTGGCTGACGCTGGCCGCCGATGCTTGCCAAAGTCTGGATCGCCTGGCCGGGTACGATCCGGCCAGGTTTCCGTTCTTGATGGAATCGAGCGCCGGCGCGGCTGCTCAGTCACGCTATGACATCCTGCTGGCTGAGCCCGGCGAGACGATCGAAGTCAACCATCTGGCGGATGCCGCCGGTTTTTTTGATCGGCTGGACAGTGCTGCCGGTGCGGCACTCTGTGATGGGGTGCCAGGCCTGCCTTTCATAGGCGGCTGGTTCGTTTATCTCGGCTATGAAATGGCGGCAGGCGTCGAGCCGCGGTTGAGCCTGCCCGCTGATCCAGACGACCCGCTGCCCCATGCGTTGGCCGTGCGTTGCCCGGCGGCACTGATCCATGACCGCAACGAAGCCAGTGTTCATGTGGTGGTCGAAGGCGACAATCTGGAACGTGCCGAATCACTCGCCTGGCTATTGTGTGAAACCTCACCGGCCGCGGCACCGGTCAGCACACCGGTCATCGACTGGCAGGAAGACGCGCCTGAGGCGTATCTGGCCGCGGTCACGAAAGCACGCGACTATATCGCGGCTGGTGATGTCTTCCAGGCCAATCTGGCACGGGCCTGGCACGGCGAGCTTGTCAGCGATACCCCACCGGCCGAGATCTACCGAGCTCTACGCGCGGCCAATCCGGCCCCGTTTTCTGGCTTGATGCAGTGGCGTGGCGCGGCACTCATCAGTTCATCGCCCGAACGCCTGCTGAAAATCGACGACCACACGGCCAGCGTGCGACCGATTGCCGGTACGCGGCGTCGCTATGTCGGCAGCACGGATCAACAAGCGACGAGCGACGAGCTGACCACCCGCGAACTCGTGGCCCATCCGAAAGAGCGGGCCGAGCATGTGATGCTGATTGATCTGGTACGCAACGATCTGGGCCGGATCTGCCAGCCCGGTACGGTCGCGGTAGACGAGCTAATGGTGGTGGAGTCATATGCCCACGTGCACCATATCGTGTCGAACGTGACCGGCCGTCTGCAGCCGCACGTGGGGCCGGGCCGCGCCCTGCGCGCCGTATTCCCGGGCGGTACGATCACCGGCTGCCCAAAGGTGCGATGCATGGAGATCATCGGCGAACTCGAGGGGACCGGTCGCGGCGCATACACCGGCGCATTCGGTTATCTGTCGCGCTGTGGCCGTCTGGATACCAACATCGTGATCCGGTCGCTGACCCAAAATCGTCGACATCTGGTGCTGCGCACCGGCGCGGGCATCGTGGCCGACTCGGATCCAAACAGCGAGCTGGACGAAACCCGACACAAGGCCACCGGCGTGCTGCGGGCGTTCGTGGATCGCGACGGTCAGCCGTATGTCTAGCGCTACGCGCTATCGCATCGACGGTGAGCCGGCCGAGCAGGTGGCTGCAGATGACCGCGGGCTAGCCTATGGCGACGGCGTGTTTCGGACACTGGCCATCGACGACGGCCGGATTGTCGCTTGGGCGTTTCAATACGCCCGACTGGCCCACGACTGCGAACGACTGGCGATCGAATGTCCGCCCGCCGAGACGTTGCTCGCCGAGCTCCGCGGTCTTATCGCGGCCGGGCAGCACGGCGTGGCCAAGATCATGGTCACGCGCGGCAGCGGCGGGCGAGGTTATACGCCGCCCGTCGAGCCGTGCCCGCGTCGGATCGTAGCCGTCAACGACAATTTCCCGGCGATACCGGATACGCTCGCGCTCGAGCCCGCCAACATACGGCTGGCCGAACAGCCCGCCCTCGCCGGAATCAAACATCTCAACCGGCTGGAACAGGTCTGGGCACGCCGGGAATGTGAAACACGCGATGCGGCCGACCTGGCGATGTACGACACGAGCGGGCGCATCGTGGCTACAACCATGCGCAACCTGTTATTTCGCGATCGTGCGGGCGCGTGGCACACGCCGGCGCTATCTCGTTGCGGCATTGCCGGGGTGACGCGCGCCCGATTGGCTTACAGCGCGGAACGCGCCGGCCGCGCTGTGGTCGAAACCGATATCGCGCGGTCATGCCTGGGGGATTACGAGGCTGCGATCGCCTGTAACGCATTGAGCGGGGCGATCCCCGTCACGCGTATCGCGGATACGCCATTTGCGGCAAGTCGATCGATGGCCGAGCAGGCGCATCGCTGGCTGGCGGATACGTTTTGATTGTCTTTTGGAGTGACATAGCTTGTTCAAACGCCTGGCCGCGCTTTTCATGCTCGCTCTCATACTGGGCATCGCTGTTGTCGGCGGTGATCTGTACCGGTTCTTCGAGCAGCCGCTGGCCAACGCCAAACCGGAGCTGATCGAGATCGCGCCCGGCACACCGTTTGCCAAGCTGGCCGGCCAGCTTCGATCGGCCGGCGTTATCGCCAAGGCCCGCGACGTGCGTTATCTCGTGGCCTATGCACGTCTGACCGATCGTGCGACCCGGATCAAAAGCGGCGAGTATCTGGTGCCGGCGCGACAAAAGCCGGCCACACTCTTGGATCAGCTGGTCTCCGGACGTATTCGCCAGCGCCGGCTGACCCTGGTCGAGGGCTGGCGCTTTTCCGACATCATGCAGGCCGTCAAGAACGACCCGGCCCTAGATCACACGCTAGGCGAGGCACAGCCTGACGACGTCATGGCGGCCATCGGTCATCCGGACGAGGATCCGGAAGGCCGGTTCATGCCAGATACGTATATGTTTCCGCGCGGCACCACGGACGTTGCGTTTTTAAAACGCGCCTACAACACCATGCAGCAATTCCTGGACCGCGCCTGGGCGAAACGCGCCGACAACACCGTGGTCGACACGCCGTATAAAGCGCTGACACTGGCCTCGATCATCGAAAAAGAAACCGCCAAGGCCAGCGAGCGGACACGCATCGCCGGTGTCTACAGCCGTCGGCTCACCCAAGGCATGCGGCTGCAGTCGGACCCGAGCGTGATCTATGGCATCACCGATTATGACGGCAATATCCATAAATCCGATCTTCGGCGTGATACGCCGTACAACACCTATACACGAGCGGGGCTGCCGCCCACACCGATCGCCATGCCCTCTCGGGCCTCGATCGAGGCCGCGCTCAATCCGGCAGCCGGCGATGCCTTGTACTTCGTAGCCCGCGGTGATGGCTCGCACGTGTTTTCTGCCACGCTAGCTGCCCATAATAAAGCCGTGCAACGCTACCAACGAGGAGGCTCGTAATGGCCAGCCCTAAGGCTCCCGGACAAGGCGCGCTGTTTGCCTTCGAAGGCGGCGAGGGCGCCGGCAAGTCGACACAGATCACCCGCGTGGCCGACACGCTGCGTGCCCAGGGCTGGCAAGTCTGCAACACGCGTGAACCCGGCGGCACGGTGCTGGGCGAGGCCATACGCGCGGTTCTCATGGCCGATCACGACGTGCCCATGCCGGCCATGAGTGAGCTGTTATTGATGTTCGCAGCGCGTGCGGCTCATCTGGCCCAGGTGATCGAGCCGGCGCTGGCCGACGGACAGATCGTGCTCTGCGATCGCTTCACCGATGCCAGCTATGCCTATCAGGGCGCTGCCCGCGGGCTTGGCCACGAGTCGGTGGCCACTCTCGAGCGCCTGGTCCAGGGCGAGCGCCGGCCCGACGGGGTGCTGTTGCTGGACCTGCCGGTGGTTGTGGGTGCGGCCCGCGCGGCCGCGCGGGGCAAGGGCAACCGGTTCGATTCCGAAGCCCAGTCGTTTCACGACACCGTACGACAGACCTATCTCGAGCGTGCAGCCGAGGCGCCGACACGCTATCAGGTCATCGACGCCGATCAGCCGGCGGAGACGGTGGCCGAGGCGATTGTGTCTCGTATCAACCACTGGCTGGGCTCGTGAACCAGACGGCGTACGAGGATGCGCGCCTGCCTTGGCATGCCGAAACCTGGGCCCACATGGCGCGGGCGCTGGCCGGCGCGCGCGTGGCTCATGGACTGCTGATCTGTGGCCCGCCGGGCATCGGCAAGCGACGCTTCGCCGAGCGCACCGTGGCGGCATTGCTTTGTGGGGCGCGTGATGCCAACAACGACGCCTGCGGGCAATGCGCGGCATGCCGACAGCGCCGGGCGGCTACCCATCCAGACATTTCGCGGCTGCTGCCCGAAGACGCCGGTAAAAAGATCAAGGTAGAGCAAGTCCGTCGTTTCTCGCATGCCCTGCATCTGACGCCGCAATACGATACCGGGCGCATTGGGTGGATCGATCCGGCCGATGCTTTGACGGTAAGCGCGGCCAATAGCCTGCTCAAGACCCTGGAAGAGCCTCCGGCGGGCTGTCATATCGTGCTCATCACCGATCGATTGTCTGCGCTTTTGCCCACGATTCGCAGTCGCTGCCAACTCTGGCGGTTGCCGGCCGCGGACCCGGTCCGCGCGGCAAGCTGGCTGGCCGGGCAGGGCATCGCCACCGACGATCTATCCGACGATCAGCTCCGCGCACCGATCGCGCTCACCCGCACCGACAGCGCCGACCTGCACGCAAGCGAGGCGGCCTGGGACGCCGATCTGGCCAAGCTGCTCGTGCGCCGCGCTAACCCCGTCACCGTGGCCGAGCGTGCGGCCGAGGCCGATCGAGTCGCCTGGGTAGCCTGGCTGTATCGTCGCTGTAACGATCTCATCGGCGCAGCGCTTGGCGCGGGCGATGCACCGGGCCTGGATGAGACCACCTGTCACGCCGCGCGCCGCCTTGGCGCGAGCCAGCTGTCGGCGTGGTCCCGCGAAGTCAGCGTCGTGGCGCGCCGCGTGGACAGCAACGCCGACTGGCGCCTTACGCTAGAAGCCCTGTTTATCGATCTAAGCCAGCGAGTCGCCGCTAACCGCTAACCGCTCGCGGTTTTACGTGGCGTAACGTTCAGCCAGGGTCGCGTCGCTGGCGATGGCTTGCCAGAGCATGTCGAATAACGGACCGGATCGATTGCTCAGGCTGTCTTGCTGGCCTCGCACCAGCCACATCGCCACACTGCGATTGGCCACGCCCCAAATGAAGTCCGAGATCTCTACTTCGTCGACCGTGGTGGTCAACACGCCAGCTTCGCGGCCTTCCCGGATCACGTCCAGAAACACCGACATGAGTTCGGGCTGGCGAAACGTATCGTCGAAGCGCCAGGTATTGAGATATACCGAACTCATGATGATCTGTGCGACCTCGGGATTACGCTCGAAGTAATCCAGCAGCACCCAAAACACTTTACGCAGTCGGTCGCGATAGCCTTCGATGCCCTGCAGATGGTCCAGCATGCGCTGCGTGAGCGTGGCCAGCCATGTCTCCAGGCTGGCGAACAGCACGTTCTCTTTGTTGCCGTAGTACTTGTACAGCGTCTGCAGACTGATGCGCGCGGATCGGGCGATATCAATAAGCTTGACGCGATGGAACTCGTTGTCGGCGAAAAGTTCACGAGCAGCCTGCTCGATCCGCAGACGAGTCGCGGGGTCAATCGCGGCTAGCGCGGCTTCGCGCTCTTGGCTGTTTAGGGCTGGGCGTTGCATCGAGACCCGTTTGTTATCCGGCGCGTTGCTGCGCAATCTAGCAAGACGAACGCCGGGCTCATACGACCGATCACCAACGGGGTAATTGCACACAATCGGTCACGCCAGGTCAATCGCCGCAGAGGCAGGGTAATAACAATTGTTCTTGGAGCGTGACGCGAAGCGGCGTAATCTGCAGTGAAAGCGTGTTTCATTTTCACGCCTCATATACGCGCCGGGTGGCGCACACGTTCGATATGTCCGGAGGTTCTTCATGTTCGCTCGTACGCTGAAGTACATCAAAGAGGCCCAGATCCTGCCTCGGATTTCGGATACGGAGCGTCAGGCTCTAGAAGCCGGCTCCGTCTGGATCGACGGTGAGTTCTTCTCGGGTAATCCGGATTTCCAGTCGATGATGGACGAAGCTTACCCGGCGCTATCGGCCGAGGAGCAGGCGTTTCTTGATGGCCCGGTCGAAGAGCTTCTCCATCGAGTCGATAGCTGGAAGCTGCGCAATACCCGCCGTATCGACGACGACACGTGGGCCTACCTGCGTGAGAACGGCTTTTTCGGTCTGATCATTCCGAAAGAGTACGGCGGTTCCGGCTTTTCCACGCTGGGCCGCAGCTCGGTCATGATGAAGACCTCGCAGCTGGGGCCGGTGGGTACGCTGATCGTCATCCCCAACACGCTTGGCGCGGCCGAGCTGCTCATCGCCTACGGCACCGACGACCAGAAAGATCATTATCTGCCGCGTCTGGCCACCGGCGAGCTGGTGCCATGCTTTGGCCTGACCGAACCCACCGCCGGCTCGGACGCGGCCTCGATTAAGGCCGAAGGTCGTGTATTCAAAGACGACGACGGCGAGATCAAGGTACGCCTGAACTTCGCCAAGCGTTATATCACGCTGGCGCCGGTGGCTAATCTCGTCAGTCTGGCCTGTCAGCTGCACGATCCGGACAATCTGCTGGGCAAGGGCACACTCCCCGGCATCAGCGTGATCCTTCTCGAAAAAGGTATGAAAGGCCTGTATCTGGGCGATCATCACCTGCCGATCGGGGCCTTCGACAACGGCCCGATATTCGGCGAGGACGTCGTCGCCCCGGTGGATAACATCATCGGCGGGCGCGATATGGCCGGGCAGGGCTGGCGCATGCTTATGGAGCAGCTCGGCGGCGGCCGGGCCGTGTCGCTGCCGGCCGGCGGCGTGGCCTCGGCCAAGGCGGCGGCCTCGGCGGTCGGCCCGTACAGTATCGTTCGCGAGCAGTTCAATATCCCGGTCGGCTACATGGAAGGCGTAGCCGACAAGATTGCGCGCACCACGGCTTTGGCCTACATCATGGAATCGTCGCGAATCTATGTCTGCGCCGGCGTGGATCGCGGTCATCATCCGCCGGTGATCTCGGCCATCCTGAAACAGCAGACCACCGAGCTCGGCCAGTCTTGTCTGATCGACGGCATGGACGTCATGGCCGGCGCCGGCGTCATGCAGGGCCCCAACAACATTCTGGGCGATGGCTACAAGAGCGCGCCGGTGGCGGTCACGGTCGAGGGTGCAAACATCCTGACCCGAACGCTGATGATCTTCGGCCAGGGGGCCGTGCGTTGTCATCCTTATGCGCTGCCCACGCTCGAAGCGGTTCAGAATGATGACGTCGATGCGTTCCGTCAAGCGATTCTGGGATGGATGCGTCACTCGGTGACCAACTTCGGGCGCGGCATCGTGCGTGGTGTGACCCGCGGTGCAACCGTCAAGGCGCCGGTATCCGACGAGACCGCGCGTTATTTCAAGAAACTGGGCTGGGCCTCGTCACGCTTTGCGTTCCTCACGGACCTTGCAATGTTCTTCGTGGGCGGCAAGCTCAAGCAACGCGGCAAGCTTTCGGGTCGCTTCGCCGATGCGCTGTCCTGGATGGTGTTCTCGATCACCACGCTCAAGCGCTTCCAGGCCGAAGGTGCCCGCAAGGAAGACTTGCCGGTTGTGCACTGGGCGATGAAATATAGCTTGCTGCAGATCCAGCAGGCCTTCGACGGCATCTACGGCAATTTCGGCGGGCCGATCGGGTGGCTGTTGAAGTATCCGGGACGCTTCTGGCTGCGGGTGAATCCGTTGTCCAACGGCCCGAGCGACGCCGAAGACCGCGCCGCCGCAGCAGCGATCCAGTCGCCCGGCGAGCAATATCAGCGCATCGCGCTGGGTGGTCTGGGGGCGCCCCGGGCGGATGAGCCCGGTATGGGGCGTCTGCTGCACGCCTGGCGGCTGGTCTGCGAGGCCCAGGCGGCAACGTTCAAGGTGAAAAAAGCCTTGCACAAGAAACAGATCAAGGCGCCCAACCTGCTCGAGGCCGTGCCGGCCGCGCTAAAAGCGGACATCATCACCCGGGACGAAGCCGAGCAGATCAAAAACGCCGAGAAAGCGCGTCTGGAAGCCATCCAGGTCGATGTCTTCGACAAGGACGATTATTATCTGGATAGCCTGTCGGATCTGCCGGTCAAGACACAATTCGGCTCGGCCGTCGAGGACAACGACGACGTCGCCGCCGAACCGGCGTTGGCACGTGCAGCCAACGACTAGGGAAGCTCTGCATAACCTCT
>DCKU01000166.1 GCA_002320455.1 Salinisphaera sp. UBA1666 | reverse complement strand
CGGCGTCTGTGAGGCCGAACCGCTTAGCGGCCGGGGCTTTGCGCGCGCCTGGTCGTCGTCAAGGTGCGCTACCGTGCAATAAGCACGCTACGCGCATCTTTCCTCGCCAGCCACGCGCAAAGCACCCGGCGCGACCGCGACAGGTTGTGCAGAGCTTCCCTAGCGCAGTTTAGAGTGAGTTGATGTGTCATACGAGCGCTGCCGGGACTGGCCATTGTCGAGCGACTGGCTCAAGCTGGGGTCATCGATAAGCACCTACGAGCCAACATGAAACGGCGGATTCTCTGCCTGGGCCTGTGTCTTGCCTGCGTCTCGGGCCTGGCCCACGCAGCCGACTGGCCGGCGCCCATACAGCGATTGGCCGATCAGGGCGTCACGGTGATCAAAAAAATCGATGCCCCCGAGGGGATGACAGGCTATGCCGCCAAGGCCGGCCAGCGCCCTGTCGCACTCTATCTGACGCCGGACGGCAAGCACGTGATCATCGGCACGCTGCTGGATGAAAACGGCAAGAACCTGAGCCGCGCGCCCTTGATGGGCATCGCCGACGTTAAACCGGGCTTGCCCAAAGACGCGTGGCAGCAGCTCGAGCGCTCGGCCTGGATTGCCGACGGTCCGGCTGATGCCGCGCGTACCGTCTATGTCATCACCGACCCCAACTGCCCGTATTGTCATCGGTTTTTCGAGTCGGCCCGGCCCTGGGTTGCAGCCGGCCGCGTGCAGCTGCGTCATATTCCGGTCGGCGTCATCCGGCCCTCGAGCCCGGGCAAGGCCGCGGCTCTTCTGGCGGCCAAGAACCCGACCCAGGCCTATCGTGAGCACGAGCGCACCTATGCGTCCGGCGGCATCGCGCCGATGGACGACGTGCCCGCCAAGCTCAAGGACAAGATCACCGCCAACGGCGCGCTCATGAAAAGCCTGGGCATCCGGGGGACACCCGGCATCGTCTACAAGAACGCCGACGGCGAGCTTCAGGTGTTTCAGGGCGCGGCCCGCAACAAGAAACTGGTCGAGATTCTGGGGCCGAAGCCCGAGTGACCCGGCACCCCGCGGCCTGTGACACAACACGCGTGTTTCCTGCCGCGCGTGCGGCATGTGCTACACCACGCGCTGCCCGACAAGGAACGACATCATGACCCGAACGATCCATTGGCTTGCGATCGGCGCACTTCTGCTCACCGGCACCAGCGCCTACGGCGCCCCGAAGGCCACGTCCGCCGATACGGACTCCGGCCCGGAAGCGGCTGCGCCATCGGCCGGCGTTAAGGACGACCAATCGGCGGGCACCGCCGCGCTGGCGGACGATATCGACATCCCGGCCATCGACGGCGAGAACGTCGTCAAAAAGACACTGGCCAACGGCCTGCAGGTGATCGTGGTTCCTGATCATCTGGCCCCGGTGGCCACGACGATGATGACCTACAAGGTGGGCTCGCGCGAGACCGAGCAGGCCTTTCCCGGCACCGCGCATGCGCTGGAACACATGATGTTTCGCGGGACTGACGAGCTCTCGGCGTCCCAGATTGCGGCTATCGGCGCCGCACTGGGCGGCCAGGTCAATGCCTTCACCACCAACGACGCCACTAGCTACTACTTCACCATGCCCTCGGAGTTCGTGGACGTGGCCCTGCGTCTGCACGCCGAGCGCATGAAGGGCATCGCCAATACCCCGGCCGACTGGAAACAGGAACGCGGCGCGATCGAGCAGGAAGTCAACGCGGCCATGTCCTCGCCGGTGCAGGTGGCCATCAAGCGCATGCGGGAACAGCTGTATGCCGGCACGCCTTATGCACACGACGCACTCGGCACGCGCGAGTCGTTCGACAAGACCACGGCCAAGCGCCTGCAGGCCTTTTACGACACC
Source organism: Salinisphaera sp. UBA1666 (assembly GCA_002320455.1). Taxonomy (GTDB): domain Bacteria; phylum Pseudomonadota; class Gammaproteobacteria; order Nevskiales; family Salinisphaeraceae; genus Salinisphaera. The sequence goes on along the minus strand of DCKU01000166.1, from coordinate 6,791 downwards.
TGGTACACCCCGGGCAACGCGACGCTGATCGTCACCGGCGACGTCGACCCGAAAGCCGTCATGGCCACCGCCGACGATCTGTTTGGCGACATCGAGTCGCACAAGGTGCCCAAGCGCGCCAAGATCGCCCCGGAAAAGTTGGACACCAAAACCATCCGCATGCCCACGGATGCCGGCTACGGCTATGCCATTCTGGGCTTTCGAGCGCCCGGTACGCGCGAGGTGGCCGCCAACGCCACGAGCGAAGTCCTGGCCGCGGTGCTCAACAACCCGCGCGGGCCGCTCTATACCCAGATGGTGGCCTCGGGCAAGAGCCTGGCCGCCCAGTTCGGCACCCTGCCGGCCGCCGAGGCCGGCCTCGGCGTGAGCTATGTGGTCTTTCCCAAGGGCGCAGACGCCGATGCCCTGGTCAAACAGATGCGCACCATCCTGGCCAATATTGCCAAGGACGGTATCTCGCCCGAGCAGATCGCCGCGGCCAAGCGCTCGCTGATCACCGAAGACGTGGCCGAGCGTGACTCGATCCACGGCCTGGCCATGCGCTGGTCCGAGGCGGTGGCCGTCAACGGCCTGGATTCGCCGGCAAAGTCGCTGGCCGCGATCAAGAACGTCTCCGCCGACGCGGTCAACGACATGCTGGCGCACGTCATCAGCCCGGATCAGAGCGTACTAGCGGTTCTCACGCCGGAAGGCTCGGGCGCGCCGAAGTCGGGAGGCGGATACGGCGGCGCTGAGTCATTCACGCCGGAAAACGTCGAAGACGTGACCTTGCCGGACTGGGCCGCCAAGCCGCTGTCCAAGATCATCACGCCGGAGCAGGCGATTGCCCCGGTCGACACGCGTCTGGATAACGGCCTGCGTCTGATCACCGTGCCCTCGGACTCGGTCCACGCGGTGCATGTCTATGGCCATATCCGCAACACGCCGGATCTGCAGCAGCCCAAGGACAAGACCGGCGTCGACGATGTGCTGGCCCAGATGCTGGAATACGGCACCACCGAGCACGACCGCAAGGCCTATCAGGCCGCACTCGATGCTATCGGCGCGGATGCCAGCGCCGGCACGGACTTCAACCTCACCGTACTGCCCGAGCATCTGGACACGGGCCTGGCGCTGCTGGCCGAAAACGAGCTGTCCCCGGCCTTGCCGAAGGCCGCATTCAAACCCATCCAGCAGCGTGCGGCGGCCACCACCGCCGGGCTGATCGCCAGCCCCGACTTCAAGGCCAGCCAGGCCCTGGCGCGCGGCCTGTTTCCCAAGGATGACCCGAGCCTGCGCCATGCCACGCCCGAGTCGATCGGCGGGCTGACCCACGACGACGTCACCGCCTACTACAACCGGGTATTCCGACCAGACATGACCACTCTGGTGGTCGTGGGCAACGTCGACCCGGATAAGGTGAAATCCATCGTCGAAAAGCGCTTCGGCGACTGGAAAGCCCCGGCTGACAAGGCCGACGTGGATCTGCCGCCGGTGCCGGCCAACAAGGCCTCACGTCATCACGTGCCCGACGATGCCCAGACCCAGGACACCGTGCATCTGGCCGAAACCGTGGGTGTGACCCCCACCGATGCCGATTATCGCGCGCTCAAGATGGCCAATCAGGTATTGACCGGTGGCACTTTTGCCAGTCGGCTGTATCGTCAGCTGCGCGTTGATCGCGGGCTGGTCTATTACGTCACCTCGGGCTTCGATACCTCGCGTACGCGCACGCGGCTGGTGTTTCGCTATGGCTCGGATCCGGACAAGGTCGATGAGGCCGAGCGGCTGATCCGTCGGGCGCTGGTCCAAATGACCCGGTCGCCGATTTCCGACACCGAGCTGCATCGCGCCCAGGCCGGGCTGATCCGCCAGATTCCGCTGGGCGAGGCCAGCGCCGATGCCATCGGTTACGGGCTGCTCTCGCGGGTAGAACTGGATCAGCCCCTGGACGAGCCCTATCGCGCGGCCAAGACCTACAAGTCGCTGGATGCCGAGGCGATCCAAGCGGCGGCCAAGAAATGGATCCGCCCGAGTGATCTGGTCCGCGTGGTTCAGGGGCCCGAGCCGAAATAAAGCTGCCCACCGGGCGCGTCGCACCGTGCGGCGCGTTCGGATGCAGCCACACCATGATCCGATCGTCGCGTAGTCACAGCCGTATTTATCGCTAGCCTGGGCCTGTCCAATCCCTCGGAGGCCGCATGACCATTGGCCTGTTCGTTCCCTGTTTCATCGATGCCTTTTACCCACGCGTCGGTATTGCCACGCTGGAGCTGCTAGAGCGCTTTGGCTGTGACGTGGCCTATCCGTTCGATCAGACCTGCTGCGGCCAGCCCATGGTCAACGCCGGCTGCCACCCGGAGGCCGCGGCCACCGAGCAGCTTTTTGTCGATAACTTCGCCCAGTACGACGTGATCGTGGCGCCGTCGGGCTCGTGTATCCACCAGATCCGCGACAACCTGACGGCCATCGAGCAGACGCCGGCGGTCAAGCACGTGCGCGAAAACAGCTATGAGCTGGTCGAGTATCTGCACGACGTGTTGGGCGTGCGCGAGTTTCCCTGGGCCCGCTTTGAACACCGCGTGGGCTATCACGACTCCTGCAACACGCTGCGTAATCTGGGCCACGGCCAACCCAGCGAATTGCGGGGTGGGTATTTCTCCAAGCCGCGGACGCTGCTGTCGGCCGTTGCGGGCATCGAGCTGGTCTCGCCCGAGCGCCCGGATGAATGCTGCGGGTTCGGCGGCACCTTCTCGGTCACCGAGCCCGAGGTCTCGGGCCGTATGGGCCACGACAAGATCGCCGATCACGGACGGGCGGGTGCTGAGTACATCGTCTCGGCCGACACGTCGTGTCTGATGCACCAGCAGGGTTGTGCCAAGCGCATCGGCGCGCCGGTTGCCTTCAAGCACATCGCTGAAATCCTCAACGGAGATGCAGCATGAGCGCGCCCGATCCGATCCAGAGCCACAACTCGCCCCAGGCCGCCCGCGAGGCCGCGCCCCGGCCAGACAAAGCCGGCCCGGGTGAGCGTCAGGATCATCGCAAGGCCGCCAAACAGTTTCTGAACTCGCCCGAGCACGCCAAGTCCCACGACACCCGTGTCTGGGCCATGCGCCAGCGGCGCGACGCCACGATGCAAGGGCTCGACGAATGGGAAGAACTGCGCGATCTGGCCAGCCAGATCAAGACCCATGCGCTCACCCATTTAGACGAGTATCTCGAGCAGTTCGCCGACAACGCCGCGGCTAACGGCGTGCATGTGCACTGGGCCGGTGACGCGGCCGATCACAATCGTATCGTCCACGAGATCTTCAAGGATCACGGCGTCAAGAAGGTCATCAAGTCCAAGTCCATGCTCATGGAGGAGTGCGGCTTCCGGCACTACATGGAAGGCGTGGGCATCGATATCGTCGAAACGGATCTCGGCGAGCGTATCCAGCAGCTGGACGCCGAGGACCCAAGCCACGTGGTCGTACCCTCCGTGCACAAGATGCGCTCGGACGTGGCCGAGGTGTTTTCGCGCACCATTGGCTCGGACCCGGACAACGACGACGCTCATTACCTCGCCGGCCAACAACGCAATCACACCCGCCCGTTGATTCTGGATGCCGATGCCGGCATGACGGGCGCCAACTTCGCGGTCGCCGAAACCGGCGGCTTCGTGGTCTGTACCAACGAAGGCAACGCCGACCTCTCGGCTAACGTACCGAACCTGCACGTGGCGTCCATCGGCATTGAGAAGATCGTGCCGACGCTGTCTGACATGGGCGTGTTCATCCGGCTGCTATCTCGTTCCGCGCTCGGCTCGCCCATTACCCAGTACACCTCGCATTTCCGCGCGCCGAAAGAAGGCGGCGAGATGCATATCGTGCTGGTCGATAACGGCCGCTCGAAGCGGCTTGGCGAAGACAAGTTCTGGTCGTCGCTGAAGTGCATCCGCTGCGGGGCCTGCATGAACACCTGCCCGGTGTTCCGCCGCTCCGGCGGCCTGTCCTACGGCGCGACTTACACCGGCCCTCTGGGCCTGATTCTCGACCCGTCGATTGATGCCTATCGGTATTCCAACCTGCCGTTTGCCTCCACGCTCAACGGCAGCTGTACTAACGTCTGCCCGGTGAAGATCAATATCCACGAGCAGATCTTCGAATGGCGCCGCGTGCTGGCCGAGGATGACCAGATCCCCTGGACCAAGCGCAAGAGTTTAGCCGCCGCCGGCGAGCTGCTGGCCAACCCAAAGGCCTATCGCACAGCCGTGAAATCCGCCCATTCAGCGCTCAAGTACCTGCCGGACTGGACCGTCTACAACAAGCTCAACGCCTGGGGCCAGGTGCGCGATTTCCCCGACGTGCCCGCTGAAGGCACATTCCATGACTGGTATCGCAAGAACCGGATGAAAAACGACGATACCCCGGCGGGAGATAAGCCATGAGAGGCCGCAACGACATCCTGGCCGATATCCGTCGCAACCGGCCGGCGTTTGCCGCACACGCGCCGAGCGTGCCGTACTACGACGACGACTACCCGCAGGACAGCGCAGGCCTCGTCGCTCGCTTTATCGAAGTACTAGAAAAAATGGGCGGTGCCTGGGCCGAGCCGCGGGACAGCGAAACCCATGAGGCCACCCTGCGCCGGACGCTGGCCGATCGACTGCCGGAAAACGCCGTCATCGCCTCCACCGTGCCCGAAATCGCTGGCAACCGTCGCGTGCGCCGCCACGACGACCCGCACACCCTCCACGATGTGGATGCCGCCATCCTGCGGGCCCGCTTCGGCGTGGCCGAAACCGGCAGCGTCTGCTTCACCGAAAAAGAACTCATCGTCAACGCCATTGGCTATCTGGCCCAGCACCTCGTCGTGCTGCTCGACCCGGCCCAGATCATCACCAACATGCACCGCGCCTACGCCCGCGACGACTACAAAAACGCCCGCTATACGGTCTTCCACACCGGTCCCTCGGCCACCGCCGATATCGAAGGCGTACTGGTGCGCGGGGCCCAGGGCGTGCGGTCGTTGACGATTATTCCGGTAGGCTGACCGGAGGTACTACCGCGGTTCTCGGCATGTCCTCTAACGACCAATCCAGCGACGACAAGCAGGCGCTGCTGTTTTTCGAAGCCGACAACAATACGGTCGAAGTTCGGCTCGACACGCTTCAAGAGACCGTGTGGCTGACACAGAGACAGATGGCCGCGTTGTTCGACAAAGACGTACGCACGGTCAGCGAGCATATTCAGAACGTCTATGACGAGCGCGAACTCAAGCGTGATCCAACGATCCGGAAATTCCGGATCGTTCGTCAGGAAGGACAAAGACAGGTTCGTCGTGACATCGAGCACTACAACCTAGACGTCATTATCTCCGTCGGCTATCGCGTCAAATCCCAGCGGGGCGTGCAATTCCGCCAATGGGCCACGCGCATCCTGCGCGAACACCTGCTCCAAGGCTGGACGCTGGCCCGCCAACGCTTCGAGGCCAACGCCGACGAACTCGAAGCCGCCATGTCGTTGCTGCGCAAGACAGCACAGAGCCCAGCACTCGACATGACCGCCAGCCGCGGCCTGGTCGATATTGCCGCTCGTTACGCCCAGACATTTCTGTTGCTACAGCGCTACGACGAGGGGCTGCTGACCGAGCCGCGCGCACAGAGCGGCGGCGAACTGCCCAAGCTTGAGGTCGCACGTCGTGCCCTGGCCGACCTCAAGGCCGATCTCATTGCCCGCGGCGAGGCCACCGAGCTGTTCGCCCGCGAACGTGGCGACGGGCTTGATGCACTACTCGCGAACCTCAACCAGAGCGTCTTCGGCGAGCCGGCTTACCCGTCGGTCGAAGCCAAGGCCGCCCACCTGCTCTATTTCGTAATCAAGAATCATCCGTTTGCCGATGGCAACAAACGCAGTGCTGCGTTCCTGTTCGTGGATTTCCTCTATCGCAATGATCGGCTGATCAACGCCGAAGGCGAATCCATCATCAACGACGTCGGCCTGGCCGCACTCACGCTCTTAGTTGCCGAATCCGATCCGAGCGCCAAGGAAACCATGATTCGGCTGGTGATGAACATGCTGGCCACTGATCCCAGGGATTGATCAAGCGCCACGTTAGCGTTCTTCGAACCGCTATAAATCACGACTGTCATGCAGCACGCGCAAACCCTCTGCCGGCCGGATGCGGTAAAACAGCACATGCGCGCCAATCACAAGCGATCTGAGATCAGGGCGGATTTCGTCTCGCTCACGTCCGAGATACGGGTTGGCGGCGAGCGCTTCGATCTACCGCTCGATCTCATCGACATATCGTCTCATTTGGAAAGCGCCAAACTCAGCCAGCGTGTAGTCGATGATGGCTGCCAGGTCCTGCTCCGCGGCCTCGGAAAGCTCGTAGCTGTGAGGCATGCTCAGCCGCCGCCGGCGATTCGATGTTCGGCAATGCCCCGAACGCTAAGGCCACTGCTCGGGCCATCCCAGCCTTGCTCGATTTGGGCGCGCAAGTCGTTGATAACTTGTTGTCGGTACTGTCGGTGCAAACGCAATGCTTCACGAACCACCTCGCTGGCATTGCGATAATCGCCAGAGGCAACCTGTTGGGCAATGTACTCGGACTGCTGATCTGTGAAACTGATATTCATGACGGTCTCAAAACCTATACGCACTTTGTGTCCGACTTAGCCATAAACCGACATCTGACGCATCTGATAGCGCCTGGCCTAGGGCCTATTGAGGTTTCATCCGAGCGCCGCGTTGGAGACCGCAAATCGTGCCAGGCAAGGCGCGAGTCGCCGATCGTGGCGTGCCACGATCAAGACTCGCAACGCC
>DCKU01000062.1:1203-4362 GCA_002320455.1 Salinisphaera sp. UBA1666 | reverse complement strand
CAAGCAAATAAAAGACACTCGCGCAGCAGCGCGAAACCTCAAGTGAAAATTCGCCCTCATCGTTGATCCAAACACTCGTGACCTCCGGCTACAAAGCGTTAGCCTCTAACCCAATGAACACAGAGCTACCGCACACAAAAAAGCCGGCAGCTCTTCCGAACCGCCGGCTCTCCAAGACCTGTCTACGAAATCAGGCCGCGTCGTTCGGCCGATTCGCCTCGGCCTCGATCTGAATCTCGACTTCATCCGCCACCAGCGGAATGAAAGCGTCCATGCCGAAGTCACTGCGTTTGATCTCGGTCTCGGCCGAAAAACCGCAGGTGTATTTCTTGTCATCCATCGGATTGACCATGCAGACGATATCGTCGACGTCGAGCGTAACGGGCTTGGTGACGCCATGCAGGGTCAACTCGCCCTGGACCGTGGCTTCGTCGTCGCCGTCGAACGTCACGCGGCTGGAAACAAAACGCATCTCCGGATACTTGTCGACCTCGAAGAAGCCTTCCTTGTCGCGCAGATGCTCGTCGCGTTTTTCATGGCCGGTATCCACGCTGGCCGGATCCATCGTGACTTCGACACGGCTGGTATCGCCGTCACGATCCATCACGATCTCGCCGCCGGTGACGTCGATACGACCGTGCATGGTGGACAAGCCCATGTGGCCGATCTCGAAGTTGCCATAAGTATGGGACGGGTCGATGGTGTAGGTTTCGGCGGCGCTGGCGGTGCCGGCGACAAGGCCGGCCGAGGCCAGGTCGAGCAATATTTTGTGCATCCAAATCACTCCTTTGCGGTTGATCCACCCATGGCGGGCGACGCATCCGAGTCTAGCGTATTTTCGATTACGCGCATTGCACCGGCCTCGACTCGCGAACCCGCCATCATCCGCTTTGCGCAACCCGGCGTAGACCGCCGTTCATTCCATTCGTCGAACGAGCTGCTGCATGCCCGAAGGTCCGGAAATCAAGCGCATGGTGGACGATATCGATCGCGCCGTCGGGCACGGGCCGGCACATTCGGTTTTCTTTGCGTTCGAGCGCTACAAGCGATTCGAGCCGACACTGGCGGGCCGCCCCATTGCCGCAGTCGAAGCACGCGGCAAAGCAGTGCTCGTGTTCTTTGCGGCGAACGACAACGACGGCCCGTGGTGCGTCTACAGCCATAACCAGCTGTACGGCCAGTGGCGTATCGGCCGCGCCGATCGCCAACCGAATACGCGACGACAGCTGCGATTCGCCATCGTCGGCGCAGAACGCGCCGCGCGACTCTATAGCGCTTCGGATATTCGCGTGGTGAGGCCCGGGGCGCTCGAAGACGTTCCCTATCTCGCGAAGCTCGGCCCGGACCCGCTCAATGACACGTCGGTCGACGATGCGACACTCGCGCGCCGGCTCGACGACGGGCGCTTCGCCGGCCGCGCGCTGGGCGGGCTGTTGCTGGACCAGCAGTTCATTGCCGGCATCGGCAATTATCTACGCTCGGAGATTCTGTTCGAGGCGGGTCTGCACCCGGCACGCAAGCCACGCACGCTGTCAGACCCGGAACGCGGACGTCTGAGCGCTGCCATCCGCGTGCTGATCGAGCGCGCCTACCGGCTCAAGGGCATCACCAACGATCCGCAGCGCGCCGAACGCCTGAAAGCCCAGGGCAAGCGTTTCGGTGCCCGCCGGCATATGGTCTTCGGGCGCGCCGGCCAGCCGTGTTACGAATGCGGCTCGACGATCGAAAAGCACACCGTTGCCGGCCGCCGTCTCTACCGCTGCCCGCGCTGCCAGCCGGCTAGTTGATGAGGGTGAACACGAAATAGCCCGCCAGGCCTGCGGGCAAGAGCCCCGCGAGTACCCAGAATCCGTCGCGGCCGGCCAGGCCCAGGCCCATGAGCACAATGGCAAACGCAGGCGCGGCCGCCGCGAAGGGAATAATCTCGAGCGGAATCATGCAGGCGCCGAGCGCGACGCAGGCGACGCCGATCAGGCGGTTGGATGCACCCTCGACCAGTACATGCAGGCGCGGACGCACCAGCCGGTCGAGACGCCGTGTCCAGGGGATCAGGCGTCGCGAGACCTGCTTGTAGCGGTGGCGTTCGATCGACAGCTCACGCAGTTTGGCCGGCAGCCAGGGGTAGTCTTTTCCGAACACGAGCTGCGTGGACACCAGCGCGATCGAGATACCGCACACGCTCGGAATGCCGGGCACTGCACCGGTCGGCAGCGCCGCGATCAGCGCAAACATGAGCACCAGCGGCCCATAGCCGCGCTCGCCGATGACGGTGAGAATCTCGCCGATCGACAGACGATCGTTGGCGCCCGCGTCGCTCGGCGTCGAATCCAGCGATTCGAGCAGCGCGGTGAGTGTCGTGGCTTCGCCCATGCGGGGCTTCTTTGCAAGGTCTGAATGGGCGTCAGACTAGCATGGGCGGGCGATGTTCCCTGCTCGAGGCCCGCGTTCACAGCATGCGTTGCACACGTCGTTTATTGTATGGGGCACATATTTCCGGATGGAAACCGCCATGCAGTACAAACGCCTCGGCCGAACCGGCACGAAAGTCTCACCGCTATGCCTCGGCACCATGACCTACGGCACGCCCGCGTGGCGCGAATGGGTGCTCGATGAACAGGCCAGCCGCCCCTTCCTCGGGAGTGCACCATTCGTTCTGTAAATTGGCCTGAGCCGGAAAGGTGACAGGCCACCCGCTATCCTTTCGTTGGAATTCATTAGCCGTGAATGACGAAAGGAGTAACGAATGGCCTGCCAACGACAGGATAACGAAGCCGTGGCTGCTGCCCAACTGATTGCGGAACGCGGCCTGGAGGGGCTGGGTGATGCGGTGTCGATGTTGATCAATGAAGCGATGCGCCTGGAGCGCGAGCGCCACCTGGCGGCTGCGCCCTACGAGCGCAGTCCCCAACGCACCGGCTATGCCAACGGCTACAAACCCAAGACCGTGAAGTCGCGGGTGGGCGCACTGGAACTGGCCGTGCCCCAGGTCCGCGAAGGCGGCTTCTACCCGACCTCGCTGGAGCGCGGGCTGCGTTCCGAACGGGCCCTGAAGCTGGCGCTGGCCGAGATGTATGTCTCGGGTGTGTCGACGCGCAAGGTCGCGCGCGTAACCGAACAGCTGTGCGGCTTCGAGGTCTCGTCGACCGAGGTGTCGCGCTG
>DCKU01000062.1:0-820 GCA_002320455.1 Salinisphaera sp. UBA1666 | reverse complement strand
GTCGTGCTGGATGCCCGCTACGAGAAGATGCGCCACGGCGGCACCGTCGTCGACTGTGCCGTGCTGCTGGCCATGGGCGTGGATACCGAGGGCAAGCGCGCGCTGCTGGGCGTCTCGGTGGCCCTGTCCGAGGCGGAGGTGCACTGGCGCAGCTTTCTGAGCGATCTGGCCGCTCGCGGGCTGCACGGCGTGACGCTGTTCGTCTCGGACGATCATGCCGGGCTCAAGGCCGCTCGCGCGGCCGTGTTCCCGGCGGTGGCCTGGCAACGCTGCCAGTTCCATCTGCAGAAGAACGCCGGGCACTACGTACCATCGAGGCGCCTGAAGAAGCCGGTGGCTGCCGATATCCGAGCCGTGTTCGATGCGCCCGATGAAACCGAGGCGAAGCGGCTGATCGACCGCTTCATCCGAACCTACGAAGCCACGGCGCCGAAGCTGGCGCAATGGGCGGAAACCGCCTTGCCCGAGGGGCTGGCGATCCTGGCGCTACCGCGCCACCATCGCCGGCGGCTGCGCACGAGCAATGCCATCGAAGTTGTCAATCGAGAGATCAAACGGCGAACACGGGTCGCGACTCTGTTCCCGAACGAGGCGAGTTGCCTACGCCTGGTCACCGCCGTGGCCATGGAGATCTCGCAGGACTGGCAGACGGGGCGACGCTATCTGAATATGAGCGAGGACGACAGCGAATAGAACGATTACGCCAACGTCAGGATCGCGTTTTTACAGAAAGAATGTTGCTTAATCAGTAATGAATAAGCAACACCCGTTCTGTAAAAACGCGATCCTGACGTTGGCGTAATCGGTCTACTCGCTGTCG
>DCKU01000160.1 GCA_002320455.1 Salinisphaera sp. UBA1666 | reverse complement strand
CAAGCGCTGTTTTGCGGCAATCCAGCGTTCTAGCACGCTTGCGCAGAATGACTGCGCAGCGCGCGCTACGCCTCGTCTTGCCGCAAAACAGCGCTTGGCGCGGACTCGCATGAAACCTCAACAGGCCCTAGGATTGGGTAGACTCGAGGCCGAACTAAACCAAACGATCACGCGCTGTCGGCGCGTCTGCCCCAGGAGACGGATATGACCCCGGTCATTTGGATCATTATCGCTGCCGTTTGTGCGGTCATCGCGCTGCTCGCCGGTTATTTCATCGGCAATAAGGCCGGTGGGTCGGGGCCAGATCGCTCGGCAGAAATCGCCGCGCAGAAGAAAGAGCACGACGATTTCCGCGGTGATGTGCGAGAGCATTTCCAGCAGACCGCTGCGATCATGTCGCGCATGGCCGAGGATTATCGGGATATGCAGGAACATATGGCCCACGGCGCCGAGCGGCTCGCCGACATGGATCGGGAAAAGCTGACCGGTTCAGCGAGTACCGATAGCGTGGGGCACGATAAGCAGGCTGCGGCCAAGAAGCCCGAAGCCAGCCCGAACCAGCTCGGCAGCACCATGGACGCCAAGGTGAACGGCGGCAAGCCCAGCGAGACGCCGAGCCGTCAGCCCTCGGACGCGGCCGTCAAAGCAGCGCCGAAGAAGTAGATAGCGACGGATCTGTGAGAGTGAAAAAGCCGAGGTGTCACGCCTCGGCTTTTTTGTGTCTGGATATAAAACCGCGGCGGCAACGTGCCCGAATCAGGATGATGCATCCAGCCGTGTGGCAGCATGCCGCTGGATCGTCTCGACCATAGAGTACAAACCGTTGCGGCGGTTCATAGTGATGTGCTGCTCGAGGTTCAGATCGGCAAAGACCTGCTGGATATCGGTATCGGCGATCTCTCGCGGTGTCTTGTCCGAGTAGATCATCAGCAATACGCCAATCAGCCCGCGCACAATATGCGCATCCGAGTCGCCGCGGAAATGGAGCTTCTTGTCGGCGTCGGCATCATCGGCCACCAACCAGACTTGGCTCATGCAGCCGCGCACCCGTGTCGCCTCAGTGCGCTCAGCCTCATCCAGCGGCTCTAGCTTGCGGCCCAGATCGATAATATAGCGATAGCGTTCTTCCCAGTCGGGCAGCAGTTCGAAGGTCGTTTTGAGCTTATCGATGTTCTGATCCATGACTGGTATCGGCTTTAAAGCTATGCCGTACAGCGTTGGGTCGGCCGAGCCCACAGTCAAGCAGCCGGGCAGGTTGTCTGTACACGCTATAGACTGATCGCATGTCCGATGAGCCGAGCCGACGAACACTTTCAGCGCGTGTCCGCAGCGTCTCGATCCGGGCGCTGCAGGCGCCGATCGTGTTCTATCGACGGGTCATCTCGCCGCTTTTGGGCCCGCGGTGTCGGTTTTATCCGACCTGTTCGCAGTATGCGCTGACCGCGCTTTCGCGCCACGGCCCGATCAAGGGGCTGGGGCTGGCCGTCTGGCGCATACTGCGCTGTCACCCGCTGAACCGCGGCGGGCATGATCCCGTGCCCCCGGCGCGCCGTCGCCACGACCGGCATTGATGCACCCAGGCCAGCCCACGGTTTATAGTGCGCGGTTTGCGGGGCAGAGCATTGCCCTCACGTCAGCGATCCACCCCAGCCCAGGGATGTCATGAGCGGTTTTTCCGAGCACAAAGCCTTGAACCTTGCGGACCTAGCGGCCGATGTCCGTGCCTGGTGGGACGAGACAGGCGTGTTCGAGGCCTCGACCGCGGCACGTGCCGACGGCCCCAATTTTGCCTTCTACGAAGGCCCGCCCACGGCCAACGGGCGGCCGGGCATCCATCACGTGCTGGGGCGCACGATCAAGGACACCTTCTGTCGCTACAAGACCATGCAAGGCTTTCGCGTGGATCGCAAAGCCGGCTGGGATACCCACGGCCTGCCTGTCGAAATCGAGGTCGAAAAAGAGCTGGGGCTGAAGTCGCGCGAGGATATCGAAGCCTACGGCATTGCCAACTACAACGCGGCCTGTCGCGAGTCGGTACTGCGCTACAAGCACCAGTGGGACGAGCTGACGCGCCGCGTGGGCTACTGGGTCGATCTCGACGCGCCCTATGTGACTTTTTCCAACGAGTACATCGAGTCGGTCTGGTGGCTGCTCAAGCAGCTGCATGAAAAAGGCCTGCTCTACAAGGGCCACAAGATCCACTGGTACTCGCCGGGCTCGGGCACGGTGCTGTCCTCGCACGAGGTCAGCCTGGGCTACAAGGAGGTCCAGGACCCCTCGATCACGGTCAAGTTCCCGCTGGCCGACGAGCCGGAGGTCGCCTTCCTGGCCTGGACCACCACGCCCTGGACGGTGCCCTCCAACGCCGGTCTGGCGGTCGCCCCCGATATTGATTACGTGCGCGCACGCCTCGACGGGGCAACCTATATCCTGGCCGCCGACTGTGTCGCGGCCACGCTGGGCGATGACGCTGAAATCCTGGCGCGCTTCAAGGGCCATGAGCTGATCGGCACGAGCTATCGCCCGCCGTTTGACTTCATGCCGGCCTTCGAAGGCGGCCAGGATGCCTGGCGCGTCATCGCCGGCGATTTCATCTCCACCGACGACGGCACCGGCATCGTGCATATGGCCCCGGCCTTTGGCGGTGACGACTATCGCGTCTCCGTGGCGGCGGGGCTGCCGGTCTTTAACCCGGTCGCCGCCGACGGCCATTTCCGCGATGATTTCCCGCTGGTGGGCGGCCAGTGGTTCAAGGACGCCGACAAGACGCTGGCCCGCGAACTCAAGGAGCGCGGCCTGCTATTCAGCCAGGACGTGACGGTTCACAACTACCCGCATGACTGGCGCAAGGGCACGCCGCTCATGAACTACCCTGTCGAGTCGTGGTTCGTGGCCACCCAGGCGCACAAGGACCGGCTGGTGGCCTATAACCAGCAGATCGACTGGCATCCGCCGCACGTCGGCACCGGCCGTTTTGGCGACTGGCTGGACAATAACGTCGACTGGGCGCTCTCGCGTCATCGCTACTGGGGCACGCCGCTGCCGATCTGGGTCAACGACGCCGACCCGGAGGATATCGTGGTCATCGGCTCGATCGCCGAGCTGCGCGACTACGCTGGTGACCAGGTCCCGGACGACGAGGCCCTGGACCTGCACAAGCCCCAGGTGGATGCCATCACCTGGCCGGGCGAAAACGGCGGCACCATGCGCCGCGTGCCCGAGATCATCGACGTCTGGTTCGACTCGGGGGCCATGCCGTTCGCGCAGTGGCACTATCCGTTCGAGAACCAGGAGCTCTTCGAGGCCAACTATCCGGCCGACTTCATCTGTGAAGGCGTGGACCAAACCCGCGGCTGGTTCTATTCGCTGCATGCCATCGGCACGCTGATCAAAGACGCGCCGGCATACAAGAACGTGATCGTCAACGGGCTGCTGCTGGATGCCGCCGGCGAGAAGATGTCCAAATCCAAGGGCAACACGGTTGACCCGTTTGAGGCACTGGATACCCACGGGCCGGACGTCATCCGCTGGTACATGCTGACCAGCTCCCAGCCCTGGGATAACACCAAATATGCCGATCGCGCCCTGCGCGAGACGCGCACCAAGGTGTTCGGCACGCTGGAAAACGTGTATTCGTTCTTTGCCACCTACGCCAATATCGACGGCTTCACCGCTGACATGCCGGCCCCGCCGGTCGCTGAGCGCCCCGAGCTGGACCGCTGGATTCTCTCGCGTCTGCAATCCACGGCCGGCGAAGCCGCCGCGGCCATGGATGCCTACAACCCCACGCGCGCGACGCGCGCCGTCGAGCGCTTCATCGACGCTCTGTCCAACTGGTATATCCGGCGCTCGCGCGCTCGTTTCTGGGCCGGTGCCAGAGCCGATTCGACAGCCGATGCCGGCCGCAATGCCAGCGATGAAGCCGTCGCCGACAAGCGCGCGGCCTATCACACCACGCTGACCTGTCTGCGCGACGTGGCCGCCCTCATGGCGCCCATTGCGCCGTTCTTTGCCGACTGGCTCTATGGCCAGGTGAGTGCGGCCGCCGGCGCGCGGGCCTCCGTGCATCTGGCGGATTTCCCTGTTGCCGACAGCGCCATCACCGATGCGGCCCTGGAGCGGCGCATGGGCCTGGCGCGTGCCGTGGTGGCCAATACCCTGGCCCTGCGCAACGAGGCCGGCATCAACGTGCGCCAGCCGGTCGCCCGTATTCTGGTGGTCGAAGAGCCGGGCGTGGCCCGCGCGGACGTCGAAGCCGTCGCCGCCATCGTGCGCGATGAGGTCAACGTCGATGCCATCGAATTCGTGGCCGGCGAGGGCGAGCTGGTCAAACGCAGCGTCAAGCCCAACTACAAAACGCTGGGCAAGCGGCTGGGCAAGCAAATGAAGCCCGCGGCTGCGGCCATTGCGGCGTTGGATGACGCCGATATCGCCGCGTTCATGCGCGATGGCACGCTGACGCTAACGATCGATGAAACGACGCTAGCGCTCGACGAGAATGATCTGATCGTTTCTGCCGAAGGCGTGGCCGGCTGGCTGGTCGGTCGCGAGGATGGCGTTACGGTGGCACTTGATAGTACACTTGACGATTCGCTGATCCAGCGCGGGCTGGCACGCGAGGTCATCAACCGTATTCAGCGGCTGCGCAAGCAGGCCGAGTTTCACGTGGCCGACCGGATTCGGGTGGCCTACGCCGCCGACGACACGTTGGCCGCGGCGATTGCCACACACGCCGAGCTGATCGCGCGTGAAACGCTGGCGCGCGATATCGCGGTAAGTGACTCGCCCGCCGGCGACGTGGTGGCCGATTTCACGGTCGGCGACGACAAGCTGTCTTTGGCGCTCACGCGCGAAAGCGCGTCGGGCCAATAATATTGGCGCTGGCATACGGCACGGTTTTAATTAAACGATTCGCTCACGCGTAACGGTCTTCGATCATGAAACAGGATATCCATCCCAACTATCGTCCCGTCGTCTTCAAGGACATGGGCAGCGACTTCGCCTTCCTGACGCGCTCGACTATCGAGTCCAAGGAAACGATCGAGTGGGAAGACGGCAACGAATACCCGCTGGTCAAGCTGGAAGTCACCAGTGATACGCACCCGTTCTACACGGGCAAGCAGAACATCATGGATACCACCGGCAAGGTCGAGCGCTTCAACCGTCGCTTCGGCATGATGCGCGGCAACAAGAAATAAGACCGCGCCGTCCGTCCGCCGTTTCGGCGGCGCGGGCCTGGACCGTTTCGTCAAACGCACTGGTGAGCCATCGCCGGTGCGTTTTTCTTGGGCCCGGTGAGCCCAGGGAAGACCAGGGAAGCTCGGTCCAACCTGTCATGACCGCCCGAGCTGATTCGGGCGCGAGTGACAAGCCAGTGAGTGCGTCGGGTGCCTAGGGCGTGTTGAGGTTTCATACGAGTCCGCGCCAAGCGCTCCCTGAGAATTCACTAGGGGCGGCAAGACGAGGCGT
>DCKU01000107.1 GCA_002320455.1 Salinisphaera sp. UBA1666 | reverse complement strand
GCGGTCCTGTAGGGACATAAAAAAATCCGATGCCTCAATGAGACACCGGATTCTCGGGAAGCTCGATCACTCTCGCAATGCTTAAGTGAACGGCATTACGCTCTCGGCGGGCCTTTTTTTGCGCTCGCGGTGGCGCTACCGGCTGGGTTCGTCGTCATCGCCGTCGCTATCGGCCTCCGACGACGCCTCGGTCCATGTAACATCGGCCGAGTCGGCCGCACTCTCATGCGTTACGCCTTCGGGCGACGTTGTACCCGATGCCGCGCGCTCGGAATCCGGGCCGGCCCCGTCTTCTCGCGGCTTGGTCTCAACCTGTACGAGCGTGGCGTCGTCTGTGGCCTGATCTTCTGAAGGCGTCTCGTCGGCGGGCTGGGCCGGATCGTCAGCGAGCGACTCCGCGACAGGCGTTTCTGCGGGCGTTGCCGGGGCGTCGCCGTCTCGTGCTTGCGAGGCTTCATCCACCACCTCGGCCGGCTGCTGATCGGCCTCGATCGCCGGCGCTGGCGCCGGGGCGCTCGTAGCCGACGACTCTGGCGCGTCGTCGCCGCCTTGACCCGCCTGGGACGCGGCTTTGCGCTTGCGCGGGCGGCGCGGCTTGGTCTTTTTCGGCTTGGCCGGCGCGTCCGGGCTGGCCTCGTCGGTCTGACCTGCGACCACGGGCTCGTTCGAAGCACCCGCCGGTTGTTCCGCGGTACCGACGTCGAGGTGTTCCGAGGCCCGCTTGGCGTTGTCACTGGCGGTGACCGCCGACCAGGGCTCGTCCTTCGGGTCGGGCTTTTTGGCCGGCTTAGCGGGCTTGTCGTCCGACAGCGCTGAATCGGTGTTCTTCGCTTCGGCGATCTCCTCGCCGTCCGGCTTATTGGCTCGGGCGCCTCGCTTGCCGTTCGTCTTTGCGGGGGCTGTGTCGCTCGCCGCGCTGCTCGGCGTGGTCTTGGCTTTTGCGGCGGCGGCGTCCGATAGCGTTGCCGTGCCGTCGGTCGCGTCGGCCGAGGCCTGGGGTTGCTGGCGCGCCCGACGGGCCGAGGCTTTTTCGATGTTGTGGCGGGCCCGGCTCTTTTCATCGAGCGTATCGGCCGGGGCGATCAGGTCCGGTTCGGGCGCAGGGGCTGGCGCGTCGGTGTCCTTGACCTCGTCGCGCGCCTTATCGGCCGACGCCGGCTTGTTCTGGCCGTTGCCACCCTTGGCCGAAGACTTGTCCGTATTCTTCGACTTGTTGCTGTTGTCGCCGGGCTTGGCGTTCTGGCCGCTTTGGCCATTCTGGCCACTCTGGTCTTTGGCCGAGCCAGAATCCTGGCCGTTATCGGACTGGCCGTTGTCGTCGTTCTGGCGACGATTGCGGTTGCGTCCGCCGCGGCGTCGTCCGCCGCGCCGGCCTTGCTGTCGATTACCGTTGTCGTCGTCGCTATCGGCGCCGTCGCCGGACGACCGGGCCTGTTTGTTGTTGCCGGCGGATCGATCGGCGCCGGAATCGTCGGTACGCGGCTTTTGCGCCGGTGCCTGCGACTTGGCACT
Source organism: Salinisphaera sp. UBA1666 (assembly GCA_002320455.1). Lineage (GTDB taxonomy): Bacteria > Pseudomonadota > Gammaproteobacteria > Nevskiales > Salinisphaeraceae > Salinisphaera. The sequence goes on along the minus strand of DCKU01000107.1, from coordinate 50,873 downwards.
GGCGGGTTGGGCGGACGTGGTGTCGTTGCCGGGCTCGGTCTGGCCGGGCAGCGCCTCGCGCTGCTGCTGGCTATGGCCGTGGCCCATGTCGCCGAAGATGCGTCGGAACGCGTCCCAGAGCTGTTGCCAGGCCGTCGGCGGGTTGCTCATCTGTCCGGCGGGTTGGCCGCTGACCTCGGCCGGGGCACGTTGATCGACGGCCGGCGCTTCAGGCCGAGCCACGCGCTTGACGGCGGGTTCCTCACGCTTGGCGCGCAGCGCCGCGTGGTCGGGTTCGGCCGGCTTCTCGATATCGACGTGGGTATCGATCTTGTGGCTGGCGACGGCGTTGTCGTCTTCCTCGAGCTGATCGGCGCGGACCCGCTTGATCTCGTAGTGCGGGGTTTCCAGCTCGGTGTTGGGAATCAGCGTGACGCGGGTCTTGGCCCGGTGTTCGAGATTTTCCAGGTCGGCGCGTTTTTCGTTGAGCAGGAAGCTGGCCACCGGCACGGGCAGCTGCACGATCACGCGGCCGGTGCCGGGTTTCATGGCTTCTTCTTCCAGCAGGCGCAGGATCGACAGCGAGAGTGATTCCACGCTGCGGATCGAGCCGCGGCCCAGGCAACGCGGGCAGACGTGGCTGGAGTACTCGGACAGGCTGGGTTTCAAGCGCTGGCGCGACATTTCCAGCAGGCCGAAGCGTGAAATACGCCCGATCTGTACGCGGGCCCGGTCGGCCTTGGCCGCGTGTTTGAGCCGGTTCTCGACCTCGCGCTGGTTCTTGGCCGACTCCATATCGATGAAGTCGATCACCACCAGCCCGCCCAGATCGCGAATACGCAGCTGGCGGGCGATCTCTTCGGCAGCTTCGACGTTGGTGTTGAAGGCGGTTTCTTCGATGCCGCCGCCCTTGGTCGCACGCGCCGAGTTGATGTCCACCGACGTCATGGCCTCGGTGTGGTCGATGACGATCGAGCCGCCGGAAGGCAGGGTGACTTCGCGCTCGAAAGCCGACTCGATCTGTGACTCGACCTGGAAACGGGTGAACAGCGGGGTGTTATCGGTGTAGTGCTTGAGTTTGTTCAGAGCATGCGGCATGACCTGCTTCATGAACTCTTGCCCGGTTTCATAAACCTCGGGCTGGTCGATCAGCACTTCACCGATGTCATCGCGCAGGTAGTCGCGCAGGGCGCGAATGATGACGTTGGATTCCTGATACACCAGGAACGGCGCCTTGTCGGCCTCAGCGGCCTCGTTGATGGCGTTCCAGACGTTGACCAGATAGTCCAGATCCCACTGCAGTTCTTCCGAACCGCGACCCACACCGGCGGTACGCACGATCACGCCCATGCCGTTAGGCACCATCACCTGATTGAGCGCTTCGCGCAGCTCGTTGCGCTCCTCGCCCTCGATGCGACGCGACACGCCGCCGGCCTTGGGATTGTTGGGCATGAGCACGAGATAGCGCCCGGCCAGGCTGACGTAGGTCGTTAGTGCGGCACCCTTGTTGCCGCGCTCTTCTTTTTCGACCTGCACGATGATCTCCTGGCCTTCGGAGAGCATGTGCTTGCTGTCGTTGTCGTTCTGGACATAGCCCTTGGCGACTTCCTTGAGCGGAAGGAAGCCGTGGCGGTTGCCGCCGTAGTCGATAAAGGCGGCTTCCAACGAAGGCTCGACGCGGGTTACACGCCCCTTGTAGACGTTGGCCTTTCGCTGCTCGCGAGAGCCGACTTCGATGTCCAGATCATGCAGCTTTTGTCCGTCGACGATTGCCACGCGCAGCTCTTCGGGCTGCGTGGCGTTGACCAAAATACGTTTCATGGTGGGATTTCCAGTAACGCGCTCGACTGGCTGGCCGGGCCGCGCCCGCGATAACAAATCCGCGGCGCGTACCTGCGACATCGGCCGTCTTGCACGTCGCTTGGATCAGCACGTGCAGCAGCGAGATGAAAGCATTCAGACAGGAGCGCATGGTTCTAAGTTCGAGATATTCACTCGGCGAAAAAAATCGCGGGGTGCAGCGTCGTGATAATCTTTGACGCCTAGCCGCGGATTTTCGAAAAAGACTGTCGGTCGACGCCGGAAGGCCCGCTCGTTTGTCTCGAGTGGCCGCGCTCGGCGTGACCTTTGGAGTGTAATCTGACCTTCGAACGCCCTCAAGTCCGCTACGTACAGATCGCCGCCGATGACGACGGCATGCGTCTGGACAATTATCTGATGCGCGTCTTCAAAGATGTGCCGAAGTCGCGTATCTACAAGATCATTCGCAGCGGCGAAGTGCGGGTGAACAAAGGGCGGGCCAAGCCGGCCACGCGTATTGCCGTCGACGACTCGGTACGCCTGCCGCCGGTGGTCGAGAAGCCCAAGCGACCGACCGAGCGCCCGCCGGACGCGCTCATGCAGCGCGTGACCGAGACAATTATCGAGGAGACGCCGGATTACTTGGTGTTCAATAAACCGCCGGGGCTTGCCGTGCACGCCGGTACGGGCCAGCGTTTCGGCCTGATCGAGGTGTTACGGGCGGCCCGGCCAGATGAATATTTCGAGCTGGTTCACCGGATCGATCGTCAGACCAGCGGCGTATTGCTGGTGGCGCGCTCGCGCGCCGCACTAGACGGTCTGCGCGCCGCGCTGAACGATATTTCAGCCACCAAGCGCTATCAGGCGCTGGTCGAGGGCGCATGGCAACACGGCGTGCGCGAAGTTGACGCACCGCTATCCCGGGACGTCGAGCGTGCCGGTGAGCGCGTGGTCACGGTCGATCACGCAGGCGGCAAGACCGCGCTATCGATCTTTACGCCGGAGCAAGCGTTTCGCGGCGCCACCTTGATGTCGGTCACGATTCGTACCGGGCGCACGCACCAGATTCGTGTGCATGCCGCGCACTGCGGTCACCCGATCGCCGTGGACGAGAAATACGCGGCCAACGCAGCCACTGCGCGCTGGAAGGCCGCAGGGCTGTCGCGCCTGTTTCTTCACGCGTCTGAAGTACAGCTGGACTTCGGCGGCACGCGCTGTGTGTTCACAGCACCGCTAGCTGCGGACCTGGCCGATGCGCTGACGCGGCTGGAGCCGGTGGCATGAACGCGCGTTACGAGCTGATCATCTTTGATTGGGACGGCACGCTGGCCGACTCGGCCGGTGATCTGGTGGGCTCGCTCCAGCAGGCCATTCAAGACACCGGCCTGCCCGAGCGTACGCCCGCCCAGATGCGCGAGCTGATTGGCATGAGCATTCAGGACATCCTGGGCCGGCTCTGGCCCGAGCTCGACCCGGCCAAGGTGCGGTCGCGATTAGCCGCCTACCGGGCGCGCTACGGCTGGCCTAAAACCAAGGCACGGCTGTTCGATGACGTGCTGGACACGCTGGCTGAGCTTCGTGAAGCGGGTTATACGCTGTCGGTGGCCACCGGCAAATCGCGACGCGGTCTGGACCGGGCGCTGGCCGACACGCGCTCGCGTGAGTTGTTTCGTCTGACGCGCTGTGCCGACGAATCCGCGCCCAAGCCGGCGCCGAATCTGGTCGAGGATCTGCTTTTGCGCACGGCCACCGAGCCCGCCCGCGCGCTGGTCGTCGGCGATACTGAATACGATATGTTCATGGCCCGGGCAGCCGGCGTCGACGGCGTGGCCGTAGGCACCGGTGTACACGATGAGGCTCGATTAAAGCGCGCCGGGGCTATCGCCGTCTTGCCGAACATTGGCGCTCTGCCGCCGTGGCTGGCGGGTCGGTTCGACGGCGTAACCGAGTCTTGACGCTGAAAGCTGGCGCAGACGATCGCAGACCTTACGGCAGCGCAAGGCCGGCCTCGGCCAGGAGCCGGCGCACGGCGATCAGCGGCAGGCCGATCAGCGCGCTCGGATCAGCGGACTCGATCGCTTCGACAAGCGTGATTCCCAAACCCTCGCTTTTCATGCTGCCGGCCGTAGCGGTCACGTCTTCCGCGGCCACGTAACGCGCAATTTCGGCCTCATTGAGGTTGCGAAACGTGGTGTGCACCGTTTCGAGATGTGTTCGCGGAACAACAAACGCCGGGGCCATCACACAAACACCGGTATGAAAAGCCACGGTACGCCCGGACTGAAAAGCCAGTTGTTCACGCGCTTTCTCAGGCGTGCCGGGCTTGCCCAGAATACGGCCCTCGACGTGAGCGACCTGGTCGGAGCCGATCACGATCGCTTGTGGATGCGCGGCGGCGATCTTGGCTGCCTTGCCCTCGGCCAGGCGTAGGGCAAGCGCGTCGGCAGACTCATCGGTGCGCGCCGATTCGTCGATATCCGGGCTTTGCGTGGTGAACGACAGGCCGATCTGTTCGAGCAGCGCGGCTCGAAAGACCGAGCTCGAGGCCAGGATCACGTCAGGTGCTTGATCGGGAGGGGTTACAGGCATAAGAGGCTTGGACGCGGGACCAGCCGGCGAGCATAAATGAGGCGGCGCAACCGCGCAGCCGGCATCATGTTTTGACGTATGGCGATCATCGGCCTATCATCGCGCGCCATGTCGGAGAGTGGCGCACTTCCCAGACGTCTGGATTATCGGCGTGCCGCGTTCGATCAGGCGGCTTACGGCGGTGAGATCGCGCTGTCGGCGCTGCCGCGTATCCGGGCCGTTTGTGTTGCAGATTCATGCGGTGACGATAAGGTCTCGGTCGCGATTGGCTTCAAGGAAGACGGGCAGCGCCGGGTGATCGTTGAAGGCCAGGCGAGCGTCACGTTGGCGTTGGCCTGTCAGCGTTGTTTAGAGGCGACCCCGGTGGCCGTGGATACTGCGATCCGAGGCATGGCGGTGGCCAACGACGAGGCGGCAGCCGACGTGCCGCGCGACTGGGAGCCGATGTTGGCCGACGGCCAGCTGCTGGATCTTTACTCGCTGGTTGACGACGAGCTGTTGTTGGCGCTGCCGATTACAGTGGTATGCGATAGAGCCGACTGCGAACACGCGTTTTCGCGCGACAAGGAACAGGGCGAGGCCGTGCACGACAGTGCTGCGGCGTCGCAAGACAAAACTAATCCGTTCGCCGCGCTGGCTGCTTTAAAAGCCAGCGACGGCGATAAAACGAACTGAGCACAACCCAAAGGGCAAGGCTATGGCCGTTCAACAGAACCGTAAATCTCGTTCCAAGCGCGACAAGCGTCGCAACACGCACGCCAGCATGAACCCGCCGACGCTGTCGGTGGACGCGACGACGGGTGAGACCCATCGTCGTCATCACGTCTCGCGCGACGGCTTCTATCGCGGTCGCCAGGTTGTCGAGACCAAGGACGACGCATAAAACGTCGCCGGCCGGTCTGAAAACGACGGGCCAATAGCGGATTCAAAGGCGCGGGTCGGCATTGCTGGCCCGCGCTTTTGTCGTGGGCAACATCCTGCCTGCGACGAGGCGGGTGCCGTGTCTTTGATTCAAGCGGAATCGTCCCAATATCGAGTGCCATCAGGTCGTTGGGCGGCGCATCCAAAACCGCCCTGGAAAACGAATCCTGCAGGAACGCAAGTCAGCAACGCGGCGCTTATCGCCGCGGTCTTCCAGAGGTCGTGATGACGGATACCGACAAGCCCGATACCCGCCAAGGCGACGGCCAGGGCGATGACGATCTGGCCGTTGCTCCGGCCAAACCGAAGACCAAAAAGCCGCCGATGTACAAGGTCATCATGCATAACGATGACTTCACGCCGATGGAGTTTGTCGTCGAATGTCTGATGACGTATTTCGTTCGTGATCGCGAACAGGCGGTTCAGATCATGCTGACCGTTCATACCCGGGGTAAGGCCGTGGCCGGTACCTATACGGCACAAATCGCCGAGACCAAGGTCACGCAGGTCAACGACCATGCCCGCGCACACCAGCACCCGCTGTTGTGTACTATGGAACAGGCCTAATTCGCACGTGCCGCGCGCGTGATCGGTCTTAAACGAACGTCAAGTTCGGGGACGCATAATGCTCAGCCAAGAACTGCAGACTGCACTGGATGCCGCTTTCATGGTGGCACGCCGTCAACATCACGAAATGCTCACCGTCGAGCATCTGCTGGTGTCCTTGCTCGACAATCCCGCGGTCGTCGAGGTGCTCGAAGCGGTCAGCACCGATATTCCGCGTCTTGAGCAAGAGCTCAAGGACTATATCGACACCCATGTGCCGGTGGTGCCGGCCGGCGAAGACCACGAGGTTCAGCCGACGCTCGGCTTTCAGCGTGTGTTGCAACGAGCGGTCTATCACGTCCAATCGTCGGGCAAAAAAGAGGTCACGGCGGTCAACGTACTGATCGCGATTTTTTCAGAGCAGGAGTCGCACGCGGTCTATCTGCTGGGCGAGCAGGACGTCACACGTCTGGACGTGGTCAATTATGTCTCGCATGGCGTCGGCAAGGCCGAAGACGGCGCAGGCGAGTCCAGCGAAGCCGCAGCCGCGCAGGGCGAAGAGGGCGAGTCCAACCAGTCGCCGCTTCAGCAGTACGCGACCAACCTGAACCGCAAGGCCGCGGAAGGTGATATCGATCCGTTGATTGGGCGGGATCATGAGCTAGAGCGCGTCATCCAGACGCTGTGCCGCCGGCGCAAGAACAACCCGCTGCTGGTGGGTGAGGCAGGCGTCGGCAAGACGGCTATCGCCGAAGGCCTGGCGCGCATGATCGTCGAGGAGCGGGTACCCGACATCCTGTCGCACAGCGTGATTTATTCGCTGGATCTCGGGGCCCTGATCGCGGGCACAAAGTACCGCGGCGATTTCGAGAAACGCTTGAAGGGCGTACTGGCGGAGCTGGCCAAGCAGGACGGCGCAGTGTTGTTCATCGACGAGATCCATACCGTAATCGGCGCCGGCGCGGCCTCGGGCGGCGTCATGGATGCCTCCAACCTGCTCAAGCCCAAGCTGGCCTCGGGCGAGCTGCGCTGCATGGGGGCAACGACGTACCAAGAATTCCGCAATATCTTCGAGAAAGACCGCGCGCTGGCGCGCCGGTTCCAGAAAGTCGATGTGCCGGAGCCGAGCGTGGCCGATACGGTGAAGATTCTCACCGGGTTGAAGGATCGCTTTGAAGAGCATCACCAGGTGCGCTTCACCCAGCCGGCGCTGGAGGCGGCAGCCGAGCTGTCCGCGCGGCATATCAATGATCGGCATCTGCCCGACAAGGCGATCGATCTGATCGACGAAGCCGGCGCGCGTCTGCGCTTGCGGCCCTCGACCAAAAAGCGCAAGACCGTGCAGGTGCGTGACATCGAGGAGATGGTCTCGCGGATCGCGCGTATCCCGTCCAAGAGCGTCTCGCGCGACGACCGCTCGGTGCTGGAGACGCTGGAGCGCGACCTCAAGCTGGTCATCTTCGGCCAAGACGAGGCCGTGGGCTCGTTGGCCAGTGCTATTAAAATGTCGCGCAGCGGCCTGGATAATCGCGACAAGCCGATCGGTTCGTTCTTGTTTGCCGGCCCCACAGGCGTGGGCAAGACAGAGGTCACGCGCCAGCTCGCCCTGCATCTCGGCGTTGAGCTGACACGCTTCGACATGTCCGAGTACATGGAGCGGCATACCGTGTCGCGCCTGATCGGCGCGCCGCCGGGCTATGTGGGCTACGACCAGGGCGGTTTGCTAACCGAGGCAGTCAACAAGCAGCCACACTCTGTGGTGCTGCTCGATGAGATCGAAAAAGCCCATCCCGATATCTTCAACCTGCTGCTGCAGGTGATGGATCACGGGACGCTGACCGATAACAACGGGCGCAAGGCCGACTTCCGCAACGTGATTCTGGTGATGACCACCAACGCCGGGGCCGAACAGATGGCCAGCCGCGGTATCGGCTTCAACCCGTCGGACAACAGCTCGGACGGGATGGAGGCGATTCGGCGCGGGTTCACGCCCGAGTTCCGGAACCGTCTGGACGCGGTCATTCAGTTCGCCCCGCTCAAGGGCGAGGTCATCGAGCGCGTGGTGGATAAGTTTGTGCTGGAGCTGGAGGCACAGCTCGAAGCGCGTCACGTCGAGCTCGTGGTCGAGCCCGAGGCGCGGTCCTGGCTGGCCGAGAAGGGCTACGACGAAAACATGGGCGCCCGACCGATGGGCCGCACCATTCAGGAGCACATCAAGAAGCCCCTGGCCGACGAGCTGCTGTTCGGCGAGCTGGCCAACGGCGGCCGGGTCGTGGTTCGCGTGGCCGGCGACACCCTCGACTTGGACATTACCTCCAGCGAGACCGCCGAGCAGGCCTAGCGCGTCGGGTCTGCGGTGTAGGCACAAAAAAGCCCGGGCATAAGCTCGGGCTTTTTTATGGCGGGGATAGCCGCCGCGGGCTATTCGATCGTGACGCGATTCAGCTCGGCCAGGCCGATGACGCCGGCGCGGACCTTCTCGAGCCCGGCGGCGCGCAAATCAAGTACGCCCTCGCGGGCGGCCTGGCGCTCGATGTCCATCGCGGTGCCACCGTTCATGATGATCTGGCCGATAGCATCGGTGACGGGCATGACCTGAAAAATGCCGATTCGGCCGCGATACCCGGCTGTGCAGTGATCACAGCCGGCGACATCGGCCTCGAAGATCGTGAGAGAGTCGATTTCGTCAGGCGCAAAGCCTTCGCCGACCAACACATCGCGCGGCAGGGCGGCCGGCTGGCGACAATGCGGACACAGCCGCCGGGCAAGCCGCTGGGCGATGATCAGCGTGACCGAGGCCGCGATGTTATAGGCTGGTACGCCCATGTTGACCAGTCGTGTCAGCGTTTGTGGTGCGTCGTTGGTATGCAGTGTGGACAACACCATATGCCCGGTTTGGGCCGCCTTGATGGCGATCTCAGCGGTTTCCAGGTCGCGAATCTCGCCCACCATGATCACGTCGGGGTCTTGACGTAGAAACGCGCGCAGGCAAGTCGCGAACGTCAGCCCTACGCGCGGTTGGATGCTGACCTGATTCACGCCCGGCAGGTTGATCTCGGCCGGATCCTCTGCCGTCGAGATATTACGATCGCTGGTGTTGAGGATGTTGAGCGCGGTATAGAGCGAGACCGTCTTACCGCTGCCGGTAGGCCCGGTGACCAAGACCATGCCGTAGGGACGATGAATGGTCGACTCGAAGATCTCGCGCTGGTGAATGTCGTAACCTAGGGACTCGATCCCCATGCGTGCCGTGGTGGGGTCGAGTATACGCATGACGATTTTCTCGCCGTGCAGCGTTGGGCAGGTCGACACACGGAAATCTACCGCGCGGTTTTTGCCCGCTGCCAGTTTGATGCGTCCGTCCTGGGGGATACGCCGCTCGGCCAGGTCCAGTCGGGCCAGCACCTTGATACGAGCGGCCAGACGCATGCCGATCGCCGGCGGCGGATGGGCGACCTCTCGCAGGACACCGTCCTGGCGCTGGCGTACGCGATACTGGTTTTCGTAGGGCTCGAAGTGGATGTCCGAGGCGCCCCGATTGATGGCATCAAGCAGCACCTTGTTCACAAAACGCACCACCGGCGCATCGTTGGCATCGCTGGCCGAGACGTCCATATTCGTCGCGTCGCCGGTGCTGTCGTCGACGACGACGTCGTCCAGCCCGGCGACCGCGCTGTCCAGAGCGCTGAAATGGGTATCGATGGCTCGGGCCAGCTTGTCCTGCTCGACCAGCACCGTTTCAACCTGAAGACCGGTGAGAAACCGCAGTTCGTCGACTGCGGCCAGGTTGGTGGGGTCAGCAACCGCGACGTATAGCGTGCGCTCGCGCTGCAGGATGGGTATAGCTTGGTGTCGGCGCACCACCAGCTCCGGCACGAGACCGATGGGCGCCTGGCTGAAGTCGACATCCCTCAGATCGACCAGCGTCATACCGAAAGCTTCGGACAGCGTGCGTGCCAGTACATCGGCGGCCAGCGTGCCGCTGGCCACCACGCGCGCGACAAATGGCTCGCCGTGGTGTTCGGCCTCGAGGAGCAGTCGCTCGGCGGTTTCGCGGTCGATCAGGCCTTCTGCCACCAACTGCCGGGCCGGGCCTGTCAGTTTGATGGGTTGGCTTACGTGCGTTTGCGCCATGATTTTCCCGTTGCATCGTGCGTACGAGAGTATCGCACTACGACTATTGGGAAACCGAGTTTAAGCGCTTTGAAGAAACGCGACCAAGGAGGCGTGCTTGGCGCGGACCCGTGTGAAATCTCAACAGGCCCTAGAAAAGCGGGAAAAAGATGGTCGGAGTAGCAGGATTTGAACCTACGACCTCCACCTCCCGAAGGTGGCGCTCTACCAAGCTGAGCTATACTCCGATGTTTTACGACCGACGCTGTACCGAGAACTCGGCCAGAGAGATCAACGCGGTCTTGGCCGCCGAGTCGGGAAAATCTGCCAGGCAACCAATGGCCGCCTTGGCTTTCTCGTCGGCGCGGCCGAAAGTGTAAGACATCGCATCAGTCGATTCAATCGATTTCTTGATGGAATCGAGCGCGGATAGGTCGCCGTCGCGGATCGCAGCCCGGAGCGGCGCGCTATCGTCGTCACTCAGCCGCGACAAGGCACAGATCAGGGGCAGCGTGGTCTTGCCCTCGGCCAGGTCATCGCCGAGGTTCTTGCCGTAGGTGTCGTCGCCATGCCCGTAGTCCAGAGCATCGTCCGTGACCTGGAAGGCCACACCCAGATGACGGCCGAAATCGGCCATCGCCTGACACTGGGCAGGCGAGCACTCGGCTAATTCCGCGGCCAGGCGACAGCCGGCCGAAAACAGGCTCGCCGTCTTACGGTCCACGACTTCCATGTAGTCGTGCTCCGTCAGATCGGGATTATGGCTGTACATGAGCTGGAGGACTTCGCCCTCGGCGATACGGTTGGTGGCGTCTGCCAACACCTTCATCACCTGGAACGAATCCAACTCCACCATCATCTGGAACGCGCGCGAATAGAGAAAATCGCCGGTCAGCACGCTGGCATCGTTGCCCCACACGCTGTTAGCGGTCTCTTTGCCGCGGCGCAGCGTGGATTCATCGACCACATCGTCGTGCAGCAGGGTAGCGGTATGGATGAACTCGATGATCACCGCGAGCAGATGATGGGCATCCCCTTCATACCCGGCCGCGCGCGCGGCCAGCAGCACGAGCGCCGGACGCATGCGCTTGCCGCCGCTGGCGATGATGTATTCGCCCAGCGTGTTGATTAATACGACATCAGAGTTCAGCCGCCTGCGGATCAGCGCATCGACTGCACGCATGTCGTCGGCAACCGGCTCAAACAGCGGCTGAATAGTCATCGGCCCGGGGTCGGAAAAACAGCGAGAAAAGTAGAGGGGTGGCTCTGACCTGTCAAGATATAAGCGACCTTGGTCAGACGTTGACCGCAGCCCGGCAAGTCCGTATAGTTCGCCGACTTTGGACGGGGCCTTCCCGCCACACGTTGCGTATTTGGAGTGGTCATGCACGCGGTGATTCGAACCGGCGGTAAACAGTATAGAGTCGCGGAAGGCGATGTGTTGCGCGTTGAGAAACTCGACGCCGAGGCCGGCAGCACGATCGAGCTGTCGGATGTCCTGCTTGTGTCCGACGGTGGTGATAACGTCGAAATCGGCACGCCGCTGCTGGATGGCAAGTCGGTGTCGGCCGAGGTGCAACAGCATGCCCGCGCCGATAAGATCGAGGTTGTGAAGTTCAAGCGGCGCAAGAAGTATCGTCGTCGTCATGGGCATCGTCAGCACTATACGCAGCTCAAGATCACTTCGATTCCGGGCGTTTAATCGCGCGCGTTCTACGTAGAGGTTAGTATCCATGGCACATAAAAAGGCAGGCGGTTCTACCCGCAACGGTCGCGATTCCGAGTCGAAACGCCTCGGCGTCAAAAAGTTCGGCGGCGAAGCCGTTCAGGCCGGCAACATCATCGTGCGCCAGCGGGGCACCCACTGGCATGCGGGCAACAACGTCGGCATCGGCAAAGACCATACGCTGTATGCGTTCGTCGAAGGTAAGGTGGATTTTTCAGTGAAAGGTCCGCGTAACCGTCGATTCGTGTCGGTTGTGCCCGCTGAATAAACGCGTTTATTAATTAACGTGTTAAAGCCTCGCGTTTGCGGGGCTTTTTTATGCGTATCCGCGGCGTGAGCCGCCGGCAAAGCGAGAGTCAGCATGAAGTTCGTAGACGAAGCGCAGTTACGTGTCGAAGCCGGTGATGGCGGTCACGGCTGCTTGAGCTTTCGCCGCGAGAAATATGTGCCACATGGCGGTCCGGACGGCGGAGACGGGGGCGATGGCGGCAGCGTTTATCTCGTGGCCGATCATAATCTCAACACGCTCTACGACTTTCGCATCAATCGCGTATACAAGGCCGAGCGCGGCGGCAACGGCGCCGGCAAGAATCGCACCGGCGCCAAGGGCAGTGATCGCTATCTACCCGTTCCGGTCGGCACGCTGTGCTACTCACGAGAGACCGATGAGCTCATCGGCGATCTGACCCACGATGGCCAAACCGTTTGTGTGGCACAGGGCGGTTACCACGGCATGGGCAACGCGCGCTTCAAGTCGAGCACCAACCAGGCGCCGCGGAAGACTACCGACGGCACGCCGGGCGAAGTGCGCGAGCTCAAGCTCGAGCTCAAGCTGCTTGCCGACGTCGGCCTGATCGGGCTGCCTAACGCGGGCAAATCGACGTTCTTGTCGGCCGTCTCGGCGGCGCGCCCGCGGGTCGCGGATTATCCGTTTACCACGCTCCAGCCCCAGGTCGGCGTTGTGAGTGCGGGTCCGCTGCGCAGCTTTACGCTGGTCGATCTGCCGGGGCTGATCGAAGGCGCGGCCGAGGGCATTGGTCTGGGCCACCGATTCTTGCGCCACGTCCAGCGCACGCGTCTCATGTTCCATGTGGTCGACGTGCTGGATATGGAAGAGCGTGACCCGGTCGACCAGATCCGCACCATCGTGGATGAGCTGACCGAATTCAATCCGGGCCTTGCTGAGCGCCCTCGCTGGCTGATTCTCAACAAGACCGACCTGATCGATGCGGCGACGCAGAGTGCGCTCGTCCAACGGATCCGCCGCGAGCTAGCTTGGCAGGGCCCCGTCTATACGGTCTCGGCCATCCAGGCGAAAACACTCGACCCGTTGATTCAGGACGCCATGGATTCGATCGAGGCGGCGAATCGTGAAGCCGAACACTCGGACCGGGCCGAAGAGGGCGGCCATGACGCGTGAACGTGTTGTCGCGGCGCGTCGGCTGGTTGTCAAGATCGGCAGCGCACTACTGACGGCTGACGGCGCCGGGCTGGACGGCTCGCGCCTGGCCGATTGGGCCCGGCAAATCGCCACGTTGGCCGATGACGGCTATGAAATCGTCGTTGTATCTTCCGGAGCGGTCGCCGAAGGCATGAGCCGTCTCGGCTGGCGGACGCGCCCGGAACGCGTCTCGGCCCTTCAGGCCGCCGCCAGCGTGGGCCAAGCCGGCCTCGTTGAAGCCTACAGCCGCGCGTTCGCGGCCTTTGGACGCCAGACCGCACAAGTGCTTCTCACCCACGAGGACGTGGCGGACCGAGCGCGCTATCTCAATGCGCGTCGGACGCTGGCGACGTTGTTGGGTCTCGGCGTGGTGCCCATCGTCAATGAAAACGACGCCATCGCCGTGGATGAAATCCGGGTCGGCGACAACGACACGCTGGGCGCGCTGGTGGTGAACCTGCTAGACGCCGACGGTTTGGTGATTCTCACGGACCAGGAGGGCGTCTACGATGCTGACCCGCGCACCACGCCCACCGCCTCGCGTATCGAATCGGCCGAGGCCTATGACGAACTGCTGGTACGTGTTGCCGGCGACACGTCGGGTAGCCTTGGCCGAGGGGGCATGGCCACCAAGATACGTGCCGCGCGTCAGGCGGCGGATTCAGGCGGATTCACCGTCATCGCACACGGGATGACCGACGATGTGCTGTCTCGCCTCGTCGAGGGTGAGGCTCTGGGTACGCTGTTGCTCCCAAGCCCGGGGCGTCGTCGCGCAGCGCGCAAGAACTGGATCGCCGGCCAGCGCCAGGCCCGCGGGCGTATTCATATCGACGCTGGCGCTGCCGAGGTTCTGCTAGGCTCCGGGCGCAGCCTACTCCCGATCGGCATAGTCGCCATTGAGGGCGATTTTCGGCGGGGTGATCTTGTGGCCTGTATCGACCCACAGGGGGTCGAAATCGCCCAGGGATTGTCCAATTATGATTCGCGCGACGCAGCCCAGATCACGGGAGTGACCAGCCGACAGATCAGTGAACGGCTGGGCGCGCACGCCGAGCCGGAATTCATTCATCGTGACAATCTGGTGATGACCGGCCAGGGCTAGACAAAAGCACGGTAACGCAAGGGCGAACAACGGCGAAGCAACAGGCAAAAAAAAGCCGGCCAGCGAAACATCGCTGGCCGGCCTGGATGCCTGCGTCCGAGCAGCCGGACGATCAGCTGGCCTGCGCCATATCCTTGATCTGCGCGTTAAGGCGCGACTTGTGGCGCGCGGCCTTATTGCGATGGATCTGGCCCTTGCCGGCCATGCGATCGATCACCGGCACCGCAGCCTTGAAGGCTTCCTGCGCGCCGTTCAGATCGTTGGCGGCAATCGCCTTCTGGACCTTCTTGATATGGGTACGCACGAGCGAACGCTGCGCCATGTTGCGCTCGCGACGTTCGGTGGCCTGACGGACGCGCTTGCGTGCTTGGACAGTATTCGCCACTTAGGTGCTCCTGGAGATGTTTGAAGATGGGCGGTGCCTGAATAGGCGCGCGATTATCGAGATCCACGGGCCATTTGTCAATGTTGGCCGCGGGTAGGCGCACATTCCAACACAGGCTATAGTGCGCCGGCGTTGCCACCGGCCGATTTTCTCATGGCGTCTTCTCTGGTTCGTTCGACGACCGTCGTCTCCGGCATGACCTTCATCTCGCGCATCCTGGGCTTTGGCCGGGATGTGGTTCTGGCTGTCATGTTTGGTGCTGGGCCGGCGATGGATGCCTTCCTCGTGGCCTTCAAGATCCCGAACTTTCTGCGCCGGCTGTTTGCTGAAGGCGCGTTCGCCCAGTCGTTCGTGCCGGTGCTTTCGGCAACGCGAGATCAAGAAAGCGGCGATGACGTCAAAGCCCTCGTCTCTGTGGTGGCCGGCACGCTTGGTGTCATCCTGGCCGTTCTCACGCTGGTCGGCGTGCTGGCTGCGCCGGTGCTCATATTTATTTTTGCCCCGGGCTTCGCGGATAACGCCGACCAGTTCGAGCTGGCCGTCACGCTGCTGCGCCTGACGTTTCCGTATCTGTTTTTCATCTCGCTAACTGCGCTGGCCGGTGGCATCTTGAACACCTATGGCCGCTTCGCCGTGCCGGCGGTGACCCCCGTTTTGCTGAATATCTGCATGATTGGCGCGGCCGCGTTGATCTCGCCAATGTTCGCCGAGCCCACCGTCGGGCTGGCCATCGGTGTATTCATTGCCGGTCTGGCCCAGTTGGTGTTTCAGCTGCCGTTCCTGCTGCGCTTGGACCGTCTGCCGCGGCCGCGCTGGGGTTGGGCTAATGAAAAGGTTCGACGGATCCTGAAACTGATGCTGCCGATCATGTTTGGCTCGTCGATCGCGCAGATCATGTTGCTGCTGGATACGATTGTGGCGTCGTTCTTGGCCAGCGGCAGCGTGAGCTGGCTGTATTACGCCGACCGGTTGATGGAGTTCCCGCTCGGCGTGTTCTCGATCGCGATTGCCACCGTCATCCTGCCGAGTCTGTCGGCGCGCCATGCCTCCAAGTCGAGCGCAGCTTTCTCGGATACGCTGGACTGGGCGCTCAAGGTTCTGATGGTGCTGGGGCTTCCGGCGATGGTGGGGCTGTTCATCCTGGCCGGGCCACTCGTGATCACGCTTTTCAACTATCGCTCGTTCACACCGCATGACGTCTGGATGAGCCAGTACGCCTTGATGGCGTACTCGCTGGGCTTCATGGGGTTTTCGATCGTCAAGGTCCTGGTCACGGGCTTTTATTCGCGTGAGGATTCTCGGACGCCGGTCAAGTGCGGGGTGATCTCGATGGTCAGCGCGATGGCGATGAATCTGGCCTTTGTCGGCCTGTTTCTATGGCAACGCTGGGAGGCGCCGCACGCAGGCCTGGCACTGGCCGGCTCGCTGGGCGCGTTCGTCAACGCGGGGCTGTTGTATTTTTATCTGCGACGCTCCGGCGCTTATACGCCTCGCACGGGATGGGCCGGGCTGTATCTGCGTATTATGATCGGCTGTGTGATCATGGCGATCGTATTGCACGTAGGGGCCGCCGATGCCGCCACATGGATGGCGCGTGATGCCTTGGCCCGCGTTGGCTGGCTTATGGCCTGGATTACGGCCGGCGTCGGCTTGTATTTCGTGGCCTTGGCGGCGACCGGTCTGCGACCGCGACATCTACGCATGGCACAGCACGACTAAAACACGCCACAATAGCGGGCACTTCATTCACGGCTCTCGCTAATAGACCGGCCGGCGCGGGATCACGGGTTTTCGATGCAGATCATTCGCTCGATAAGACACCACGGAGGCCTTGCGCGCGGCTGTGTGCTGACCGTGGGGAACTTCGACGGGTTGCATCTAGGGCACCAGGCCATCGTCGAGCGGGTACGTGCGCGGGCGGCAGAGCTGGATCTGCCGGCCGTGATGATGAGCTTCGACCCAATGCCCGGTGCGTTTTTCCGTCCCGATGCGCCGCCAGCACGACTGGCTTCGCTACGCGAAAAGCTCGAGGATGCGGCCACGTTTGGCATCGACTGTTTCGTGCGCGCGCGCTTCGATCGCGCTTTTGCAGCGATGTCGCCGGACACGTTTCTCGACGAGCTTATTGCCAAGCGTCTGGGCGCACGCGCGATTCTGGTAGGCGACGATTTTCGTTTCGGGCATCGACGCGCCGGCGACGTTGCACTGCTGGATCGATACGCCCAGGCGCGCAACATAGAGCGCATGAGCCTGCCCGATATCTGTATCGACGGCGAGCGGGTGTCGTCCACGGCAGTACGCCAGGCGCTGGCCACCGGACATGTCACGCACGCCAACCGGCTGCTCGGGCGCGCCTATCGAATCAGCGAGCGCGTGGTGGGTGGCGAGCAGCTGGGTCGTACGCTCGGCTTTCCCACGGCCAATCTCCGCTTGAAACGTCCGGCTGCACTACGCTACGGCGTTTATGCGGTGCGCGTTCGTCTAGCCGACGGTCGTCTGTGTGCGGGGGCTGCCAGCTTTGGGGTACGGCCGGTGGTGGACGGCAAGGAAGCGCTGCTGGAGATCTTCCTTCTGGACTTCGCCGACGATATCTATGGCATGCGCCTGGATGTTGAATTCGTGGATTTCGTCCGCGGCGAAGAGAACTACGACTCACTAGCGCGTCTGACCGAGCAGATGCATCGCGACGTCGACGACGTTCGACAGATTCTGGATAACACGCTATGACGCAATCTTCGACTTCGAGCACGGCTGCGACGTCCGGCCGAACGACCGGCCTGCAGAACGCCCACTGGCTTTGGCTCTCGGCGTTTGTGATCGGTATCGACCAGATCACGAAACAGCTCGTGGTGGCGCACTATGCGCTATACGAATCCACGACGCTGGCACCCTGGCTCAGCCTGACCCGGGTTCACAACACGGGCGCGGCGTTTTCGTTTCTGACCGGCGCCACACCTTGGCTTTTCGTCGGGTTGTCGGTGATCGTAACGATCGGTGTATTGATTTGGCTGCGGCGTAATCCCTATACCAACCGGCTGTTTGCCCTGTGTTTGTCGCTCATCGCCGGCGGCGCGCTCGGCAATGCCATCGACCGCGCGGCACGCGGCCACGTGATCGACTTCATCGATTTCCATATTGGCGCTTGGCATTACCCGGCTTTCAACGTGGCCGACTGTGCCATCGTGGCTGGGGCTGTGCTCATCTTCGTTGACATGTTGTTGCTGGCCGGTCGGCGCTGATCACCAGCAAGTATCGGTGACGTCGTTGCCGTCGGCGTTGGCTGCCCGACGGGCGCCGGTTTCATCCACTGTGAGACGCTGGCAGAGCGCGTTCGTCGAATTATCGCTAGCAACGGCCGTAATACGGAAGCGTTGTAGATCGTTGTCCGGATGAGAAACCGAGAGCTGGTAAGCGCCGTCTTCAGTTTCGTTGGCCAAGCCCAATGCGCTCATCGTGTCTAGATATCGATGCTGATTAGCGTTGTAGAGCTGCTCCTGTCGTGCTGCTGCCTGCAAGATCAGCCGTTTGGCATCGACGCGCCGAGCGGCGGCGACTTTGTCGGTATAGATCGGGTATGCAATTGTGGCAAGAATGCCGATGATCGCCACAGCGATCATCAGCTCTATGAGCGTAAAGCCTTTTGCGTGATATCGACGAGGATACCGGTTCAACGATTTCATTCTCTGATCTCGTGCCAGGTGCGGCGCCCGGTGTAACCACCGGAGGAAAGCGTGATAGTGGCGGTGGAGCCGCCCGACAGCGGCAGTTTTAGAACGCGCGTGGCGTTGTCCGGATCCAGAAACTCGGCGCCAGCCCCGGACGCGCCGCCCGCGCCGAAGCCAATACTGGCGATGGGTCCGGCGGTATCCACGTCGTCTAGCTCGTTGATGCGTGCGTCGCCATTCAGATCAAAGATCAAACGGGCCGGGCGTCCGCCGTTTGTGCGATCTACGACGTTGAAATAGCCGCTACTGGTCGTGCGGCAGTCTTGGCTCGTCACAATGACCGTTGCGAACTCAAGGGTATCGTCAATAACGCGTGGCGGCTCTATGACAGCTTCTCCGCCGGCGGGCAGATCAATGCTCCAGCCGCGACGGTCGACGATGGGTGTGTTTCCCTCAGGACCGGCGAGCTGCGTGAATGCGATCGAATTATCACTGATGCGGCGCAGTTCCAGGCCGCTATTGGATTGCTGGCCTGTGGCCGTGAACTGCTGAGTGACGAGAGCGCCTCGCTCGATCGTGGCCGTTGGGCGTTGCGGGACAGCCTCGACCGACGCGTCGTAGGTGAATACGGCGGCGTCCCAGAGCCCGTACACGCTGTTGGCCGGTGCTGCGCTGTTGCTTGTTGATAACGTGATGTTCTGGCCCGTGCCCACGTAAATCATAGCGCCGAACGACGGTCCAAGCGGATGCGTGGCTACCGCCGGAGCCGCGGTAATAGGCTGAGTTGCACCATCACGTTGTGCTTTGAATAAACGCTCGCTCGACCATTCGGAGGCCTGTTGGTTGGTCAGGTCGAATCGCCATACGTTGCCGTAGAGATCACCGGCATAGACATAATCCGCGATACGATCGCCGTCGATGTCCGTGGTCGTCGGTGAGCCCAGGCCGTTACCGGGCGCGCTAGCCGTCGTCGGACGAGCGCCGGTATCAAGGCGCCGGATGAGCGCGCCGGTTTCGATATCGACAATGAACAGTGCGGCGCCGCCGCTTGTGCTGTTATACCCGTTGGCGAATATCGCGGCCCAGCGGCCGGTATGTAGCCGAACGATCGCGGGTTTGCCAAACGTCTGTCCGAGCTCGGCGTCGGTAAACTCCCAGCGTATGAGTGAGCCGGCGCGGCTCTCGGCCTGCCCAGTCGCCGGTGGGGTCGTGACATCGAGTGCGTAGATGGCTCGACCGCCGTTACGCAAAGCACCCACGAGGCTCGTGTGCCATGTGTTGGCATAAAAAACCGGCGAGACCGTGATTTGACCGTCGACGTAGGCACGATGGCTATAAGCCGGATCAGTCAGACCGCCGGCGTTAGCGAGTCGTGGCAGCACGGCCCGCGGAACGAAGGCGAAGCGCTCTTGACCTGTTTGTGCATCAAAGGCATGCAACATGCCGTCGTTGGCACCGACGTACACGAGAGGTACTCGATTGGCGTTGGTCGATGCGAAGCTGGCGCTCCCGCTGTAACTCTGTCCGCCGTTTTCCGCCGGCGAAGCATTCGGATAGCGACGATCGTTCCACGGGCCGATATAGCGCAGGGGATCGGGCGCGCCGACGTAGACCGGAACCGAGTTCACGATGTCTCCCAGCACCGTGTCGTCGCGTTGGCGAAAGCTGCCTTGCCCGCTTGTCGATGTTTCCTGGGATCGATCACCACGCAGATAGGCCACCGCGCTCGCCGTCAGCGTCGGGTAGGCGCCCGTGAGGCTCCCGTCAGCACGGAACGCGCGTCCCGTGATACCCGTGCCCGCGGCGTTCGTCACGGCCGTGATGATCTGACGTGTGTCGCTGCTGCTTGAGGCGTTGTATCCCGGTAGCAGATCGGCCGCATGCCAAACCGTTCCATCGGTCGTGGTCCCGGCACTTCGGGCGTCCAATTTGACGAGATCGCCCTGCCAGTATCGGGTCTGATACTGGGTCTGATAGATCGCTGAGCCTTGAGCGAGACGACTCCCGCTGCCGGTAGCGTTACTCGAGGCGCCGCCTCGAGACAGAATATCGCTAAGCAGCGTTGAAAAACTGGCCGCCAGGGTTTGGGGTGAATCGGCGTTGATCAGCGCTCCATGCGAATTGATCGTGGCATGCCAAAGGTCGTCGATTTCCCAGGCGCGTCCGGTCGCCAGCGTGCCTGAGGCCAGACGTCCGCCCGAGCCGTCGATATACCAAGGTGGGCGCGCGTTGTAAGGATTGGTGTTTTCCGGGCCGTAGCGGCTCTGGTTACCGAAAATAAAACCGTCGGTACCCAGGGTGACGCCGAACGTGTTGACATGTGGCCGAGCGATACAGTCGGCCGAGGGATCCCCTGGACACCCCACCGGCAGCGGGAGAACAGGCGCGTTCGGGATACCCGGCGGCGGCTGGAATTCACGGTAGTAGCGCATCGCTACGTCAGCGATGGTATTGGCATAGTCGTCGGGCACTGGCGACGACGTCGAACTTGCATATTTGCCGTCGACGTTGCCGATGCCGGAGACCGCGGCGCTGTTAAAGCCATCGGTAAACAGCAATGCATAGTTACGCTGACAGGCCGACTGGATGATATTGGGGTGTGTTTCAAACAGACTGCCGAGATTGTTCAGCGTCGGGCGGTTCGGCGTATCCCGCATCGCGCTGAAGCTCATGTCATAAATCGAGTCGTAAAAAGTTTTTCGCGTACTCGCTGAGTCAGCAGATAACGATGACAACGTTTGATCGGCGGCTAGGCAGTTGGCCGAATTACTGATGGTGCAGGCATGAACCCGCACCCCGTTGATCGGACTGAACGCTGCGGTTGCGGCGCCGCGAATGGCTAGGCTTCGTTTTCGGTAATACGAAAACCAGTTGGCAAAGTTTTGAAGCGTACGGACATAGGCGGACTGTCCGGCGTCGCCGTCTATAAAGTTGTCCCGCCGAATCTCATAGCGATAGAGCGTTCGGTTGTTACCGGGATCCCGGCCGATCAGCGTTCGGCCGGTCGCCTTCCAACCGTTGGGAAGCCCGCGTGACTGATCGAGATAAAACGTGGCCGGAAAATACTCGATCGGAAGATAATCGCTGCGTTGCACGGTTCGATCTTGCTCTAGGGTGGTCCAGTCCGACGAGCAAAAAATGAAAACGCAGTTCGACAGATAGGCAACCGTGCCCTTGGGCAGCGTGGTTCCGGTCGGCACGAAAAATGTTTCGTTGGCGCCGCGTAGGCGGCGCGGCTTGGTGAGATCGAAGCGACTGCTGCCGCGCAGCGGATCGCTGGGTGCGTTGGCGGGATCCACGTTGCCGAAGGTACGGCTGTTGCTCGATGGCCAGGGGCGATAAGTCTCTCCCGGATCGAAGTGGGCCGTGTTATAGGACGGCGCGCGGGTATAGCCGAAATCGGGCACCGGGGGAGCCGCGACATAAGAACTATCAGGATAGATGCGCCGATCGTAGCTGGCGCAATTGGCGCTCGTGGCGCTTACCTGTGAGCATTCGTTTGTGCCGTTGGGAAACAGATATACGATCTCTTTGCCGCCGGCGTTTAGATTGCCACCGTCGGTCAGGCCAGGAACCCGCTCTCGGTCGAAGAGGGTTTCAAAATCCATGGATCCCGAGTTGTCGATGCCGACGAGAATATTCGAGGCCAACGGCTGTGCCGCGGCGCTTGGAAGATCGAGCAGCGAAAGCGTCGTTTGCGCTCGAGCGACCGGGCTGGTGAGCAGCGTCCATACCACAAATATCGCCAGGATCGCCGTGCATCGTGACGATCTCGGATGACGCGTATTGATCGCAATTGTCACTGCGCCACCTCGTAAATCATTTGCGCGATACCACGAGCCTCGGAGCCGGGCTGGCGTGCGCGCGCGGTGACGCGAAAACGGCGTACCCGTACGGTGGCGTTGCTATCGAGAGGCGGCTGGTCGAGATATTCCACGACGTACTGAACGCGTGGCCTGCTGTCATCCACCGGTTGGTAAGAGTTTAAGCCCGCTCCAGCCCAGAACGCGTCTCTCAGAGAACGGTTTGGCGACGCGTTATCTAGGCGACTGAGCCGAAACGACAGCGGTTGGAGCATCGTCGGACATGCGCCGGCGGCGGTGCTCGATTCGATCATTTTGGCGGAAAAACATGTCAAAAACGCCGGTTCGGCCATCAGTCTGCTTACGTAGGACAAGGCTGAATTCGCGTCCTCAAGTAGCGCAGCCTTATCGCTCTGATTCGCCGCCATGCGCTGTTGTAAGGTCGCTGAAGAAATCGCGGTAACGGCCAAAAGCGTCAGCACCACTAGAAAAATCAACGAGGTCGCCAGGATAAAACCTGTCTGATCGTCTCTAAGCTGGCCTTGCTTGGTCATGGCAGGCGATTTTTCAAAGCGATGGTGCGGTCGATGAGTAATCGCTGTCGCCGATCGGTGACATCAAAACTCGATCCGTCCATGAATTCGTAATGCTGATCGATGGGTTCTGGTAACGCCCGATCTCCGTCAGCGGTATCGGCGCGTAACAGAAGCTGTATGCGAACGCTTTTAATCCGGGAGAGCGCGGCCGTCGTCGGTTCGGAGGTGTAATAACGAACGCCGTCGCCACGATTCGGGCCGCCAACGCCGTAGCGCACTTTGAAACGATCTACGTTATCGACGATCGGCTGACGATCACTACCCGCTTGATGACACAGAAGACTGTCGGTATCCGAGACATAGAACTCGAAATCCGCCAGACGCGGCTGGTTGCCGCTACCGACATCGGCACCGCGGCAGTTGTGAACGCCACCGGCGGACTCAAAGCGGACGCGGAGCTGATCGTTACCCGCATTCTCGTTGTTTATTCCGCCAACTACGGCATTGGCGGGGAGGTCGGGCTGAAGTGCGCCGCTCGGTTTGAAGACCGCACTATCGAGGCTGACGTAGTAACCAGCGTGGCTTACGGCATGCTCGAGCACGAAGATGGCAAGACGTGCGTTTTCTTCTAGGTGCGCAGTTCCGCTCTGTGCTTTCGATCCCTCGCGATTGGCCATCAAGATCTGTAGAACGCCGGCGAGCAATAAGAGGCCGACGGTCAACGCCACCATGAGTTCGACCAACGAAAATCCGTGCTCTCTCGGGTAACGAGGGTGTGTCACGGGCGCACCTCGCTGACCAGACACGGCCCGCCGATTGCGCTCGCGTGGTCCGCGCTTGTGCATAACACGCTGGCCGCTGGGGTTGTCTGTGTCGATTGAGAGCGCTGCTGCCAGCCTACTGTTACTCGAAATACCGGGCAGGGCTGGACGGCCACGGCGCAGTCAACAAAGCCTTTGCCGGCGGGCAGACCGGTTGCCACCCGTGATTGCCACTCGCGCCGGTCTACGCGTGCCAGGTCTTCCGGGCCGCATGCGTTTGTCGCCGTAAGGCAAGCGGTGGGCATGGCTAGCGCGGCGCTAGAGCGGTCAGCCGGTGACGCAGCGGCGTATACCGGGCGCGCGATCATCGCCGGATTCGCCCGTATGCGATCAGCGATGTCATCGACCGCGATCTGGCCGAGTGATGCGTACTGTGCGTTATCGGTGGCGGTCACGGCACTGGTTTGTAACGCCAAAAGACCTAGAAGCCCGACCGATACGATGACGAGTGCGACCAGTGCCTCGATCAGCGTAAAGCCGTGTTCTCGCTGCCTAATCATGAGCAATCGGCGGTATCAGCCACTCGGATTCGCCCGGTGGCAGCGACGCAAATCGCACGAGATTGATCGGGCGTGTCGCTATGTGCCACCCATTTGTGCGGATCCATATTGAACCCGCTTGAGTTGAAGCTGATCGGATGCGAGGCATCGTTGATCAAATGCACGCCGCTTGACAGCGCGCGGTGGACCCGAAGCACCTTGTTCGGCCTTGCGTTACTGGAACCCCCGGCGTCCACGTATACGATCCAGCCACGGTGCCAGTCATCAACGTTTTCACAGTGCGTTTGATCGGAGCTAGCGCACACGGCCACGCTGCTGCCGCGCGCTACCGCCGTGCTACGGGCGTAGTTCAACGCGCCAACCAGTTCGTTGATTTGCGCGGTATTGCTCGTGTTGTTAACAAGACTGCGATAAGACGGTATGGCGATCGTCGCGAGTATCGCGCCCACCGCGATCGTGACGAGAAGCTCGAGCAATGAAAATCCCGCGATCGAGAAGACCGCACCGGTACGTAGTGTCTGAGCGCGTATCCAGCTCTGCCGTATAGTCATGCCGCGCGAGCGCCCCCAGTAAGCCCCTAAGCAAGTATGCCCAAACGACCGCGGCCGTGACGAGCCCATAAGAAAAAAGCCCGTCGGAAAACCGACGGGCCTTGATCATGGTGCCGAGGAGAGGAATCGAACCTCCGACCTACTAATTACGAATCAGTTGCTCTACCGACTGAGCTACCTCGGCGGGACTTCGTTGCGGCGCGGAGTATAAACAAAGCGCCAAGCTACGACAACGCTTGGCCGGGCATTTTTCGGCAAGGGTTGCAAAATATCCCCAGAGCCGTCGAAAATAGTGGGATAACAACACGATGATCGACGCACCGAGCCGCTCGGGCGTCTCAAACTAGCGTTCACGGAGAGGTGGCAGAGCGGTTGATTGCACCGGTCTTGAAAACCGGCAGGGGTTCACGCCCCTCGTGGGTTCGAATCCCACCCTCTCCGCCATCTCCATACGTATTTGACTATCTCGGGCAACCCATCGCCCGTCATGCTTTCGTCTTGGAGGAGATAACGCATGAACCCGGAAACGCTTAAAGCAACCGCGCAAGCCATCATGTCGCCCGGCAAGGGCATTCTGGCGGCGGATGAGTCCACGGGAACGATCGCCAAGCGGCTGGCGAGCATCGAGGTCGAGTCGACCGAAGCCAACCGTCAGGCCTACCGCAATCTGTTGTTCACGACGGACGGCGTCGAGGACTATATCAGCGGCGTCATCCTGTTCGAAGAAACGCTGTTCCAGTCGGCCGACGACGGTACGCCGTTCGCCAAGCTGTTGGCCGATAAGGGCGTAGTTCCGGGCATCAAGGTAGACAAGGGCGCCAAGCCGCTCGCGCTGTCGAGCGACGAAAAGATCACCGAAGGCCTCGATGGCCTGCGTGATCGTCTGTCGGACTACGGGAAGGCCGGTGCGCGGTTTGCCAAATGGCGGGCCGTGATCGATATCACCGCCGACCAGCCGACCGATTACTGCATCGAGACCAATGCCCATGCGTTGGCACGCTATGCCGCACTGTGTCAGGAAGCCGACATCGTGCCGATCGTCGAGCCTGAAGTGCTTATGGACGGCGATCACGACATCGAGACCTGCGAAGCCGTGACCTCGCGGGTTCTAAAGAAGGTCTTCGAGGCGCTCGAATCTCAAAACGTGCTGCTTGAGGGCATGCTGCTCAAGCCCAACATGATCATCGCAGGCAAGAAGAGCGCGGCCCAGGCGGGTGTCGAGGAAGTGGCCGAGGCGACGCTGCGTTGTCTACGTCGTTATGTGCCGGCGGCCGTGCCGGGCATCGTCTTCCTGTCGGGCGGTCAAAGCGACGAAGTGGCCACGGCCCACCTGAACGCGATGAATCAGCGGAGCGAGCAGCCGTGGGCGCTGTCGTTCTCTTACGGCCGCGCGCTGCAGGCGCCAGCATTGGCGGCCTGGAAAGGCAAGCCGGACAATGTGGCGGCTGCACAGCAGGCGTATTACAAGCGCGCGAAAAACAACGGCGCGGCCGCGGCCGGCCAGTACAACGCCGACATGGAAAACGCGGCCTGATCGAGACGTTCGCTACGCCTTCGAATAAAAAGCCCGGGCCGTTTGGCCCGGGCTTTTTTATCAGCTACGTGTATATCCACAGCTCCTAAGTGTGCAGGCGTACGAGGATATCCTCATAAACGCGGGATAGCCGTTCGACATCGGCCGCGACGATACGCTCATCGGCTTGATGGATCGTGGCGTTGGCCGGCCCCAGTTCCAGCACTTCAGCCCCGGTCGGGGCGATGAAGCGCCCGTCAGAGGTGCCGCCGCCCGTTGATAACGTTGGCGTATGGCCGCAAACGTCGAGCACGGCATGACGTGTCGCCTCGATCAACGCGCCTTCACGCGTTACGAACGGCTCACCCGATAAGCGCCAGTCGATGGCATCCGCGGCAATACCATGGCTTTCGGCGTAGGTTTCAACGATCTCCTGCAGCGCCTCCGCGCTCTGCAAGGTTGAAAACCGCCAGTTGCAAGCGGCTTCGGCCACGCCGGGCATCACATTCTCGGCGCCGGTGCCAGCAGTGAGGTTAGAAACCTGGAACGAGGTGGGTGGGAAAGCGGCGTCACCTTCGTCCCACACGTGCGCGATGAGCTCGTCGAGCAAACCGATCAGGCGATGCAGCGCGTTATCGCCTTTGTGCGGATAAGCGACATGCCCCTGGCGGCCCACCACGCGAATCTTGGCGTTGAGACTACCGCGGCGACCGTTCTTGACGATATCGCCAAGCGCGGTCTCGCTAGAGGGCTCCCCCACGAGACAACGATCGATAGCCTCGCCTCGTTCCGAAAGCCAGTCTATAACCGCCCGCGTGCCATCGACGGCCGGGCCTTCTTCATCGCTGGTGATCAGAAACGCGATCCGGCCCTGGTGATCGGGGTGCGTACGGCGAAATCGTTCGGCGGCACAGACCATGGCCGCCAGTGATGACTTCATGTCTGCGGCACCCCGCCCATAGAGCCATCCGTACGCATCGATATCGGCATCGAATGGGCCGTGCGACCAGTCATCGGCCGGGCCAACCGGCACAACGTCCGTGTGACCGGCCAGGCAGGTGATTGGCCCGCTGTCGCCGGCGACGGCCCAGATATTGTCCACGTCACCGAAACGCAAGTGCTCAACTGCGAAACCGGCAGCTTCAAGGCGTTGTGCGATCAGCGTTTGACAGCCGGCATCGGCCGGTGTGACCGACGGGCGACGGATGAGCTCCCGGGCGAGCGCGAGCGCGGGGCTGTCGGCGTCAGTCGGCACCGGCGATCACGGCCTCGTAGCGTGCCGCCGAGAACCCGGCGAGCGTGGCTGTCGGCGTTTCCAGAATCGGCCGCTTGATCAACGTTGGGTGCTCAGCCAGCACCGGCAGAGGATCGGCTTCGGTGGCGCACTTGGTGGTATCGTCGAAATCACGCCATGTCTTGCTGCGCTTGTTGATCAGCGTCGTATCGCCCAGCGCGCTGCGCCAGGCGGCCAGGCGCTCGGACGTCGGCGGCTCGCGCCGCACATCCACGAACGTATGCTCGACCCCAGCGCCGGCCAGCCATTGACGCGCCTTGCGACAGGTGTCGCAGTTCGGAATGCCGTAGACGGTGATCGGGTTGCTCATTATTCGACGTTACGCAGGAGTTCGTTGACGCTGACCTTGGCCCGCGTGCCTTCGTCGACCTTTTTGACGATGATGGCCGCGTTGATCGAGTAGCGGCCGTTATCTCGCGGCAGGCTGCCGGCGACCACGACCGAACCGGCCGGCACTTCGCCGTGGATAATGGTGTCGGCTTCACGATCATAAATAGGCGTCGACGCGCCGATGAATACGCCCATGGAAATGACCGAGCCCTTGCCGATGCGCACGCCTTCGACGATTTCCGAGCGCGCGCCGATGAAGCAGCCGTCTTCAACGATCGTCGGGGCAGCCTGCAGCGGTTCGAGCACACCGCCCAGACCGGCGCCGCCCGACAGATGCACGCCTTCGCCCACCTGGGCACAGGAGCCGACCGTGGCCCAGGTATCGATCATCGACCCGCGGCCGACGTAGGCACCGATGTTCACATAGCTCGGCATCAGCACAACGTTGGGCGCGATATGCGCGCCGCGACGGACAGTGGCCGGGGGCACAACACGGGCGCCTTGGGCCTTGAAATCTGCCTCGGTGAATTCCGCGAACTTGGACGGCACCTTGTCGAAATACTGCGTGAAGGCGCCGTCGACGGCGGTATTGTCGCGCAAACGAAAGGATACCAGCACGGCTTTCTTCAGCCACTCGTTGACCTGCCAGCCGTCTGCGGTCGGCTCGGCTACGCGTGCTTCGCCCGAGTCGAGCATGGCGAGTGCCGCCTCGACTGCCTCGACGATCTTGGGGTCGGCGCTGGAAGGCGAGAGTTGGTCACGGTTGTCGAAGGCATCTTCGATGATCGGCTGAATATCGGCCATGAGAATCCTTTTACGTAGAATCGTTTTGCGCGAGAGTCTAACGCGGCGAAGGGCGTCGCGACACGATCTAGTGGTCGGCGCGGTCGAGCTCTTGGGTCATGGTTCGCCGCAGCTCGCGGAGTACCTCGTCGTCGGCGATCGCGATTTGTTGTCGGTCGGTGACGAAGAAAACGTCCTCGGCTCGCTCGCCGATGGTCGCAATCTTGGCCGTCTCGATGAGAATGCCGCAGCGATGGAACACATCGCCAATGATCGACAACAGACCCGGCCGATCGGCGGTGATGATCTCCATGACCGTGCAATCGCGCTCGGTCGCCTGGGAGAAATACACCTGCGTGGGCACATTGAAGTATCGATTGCGCCGGGCCGCGCGGCGCGTGACGTCGATGCTTTCAACGGTTGGATCGGCGATGGCGGCGACCAGCGCGTCTTCGACCTCGCGACGCCTGAAGTCCTCGCTAATGGGCTCGCCTGAGTGCTCGGATACGACGTAGGTGTCCAGGGTGTAATCGTCACTGGTGCTGTTGATGCGCGCATCGAGAACCGAGAGCCCCAACTGAGCAAGCACCCCGGTCGTCACGCCAAACAGGTAGTCACGGTCGCGGGTGTAGACAAACAGGGTCGTGCCCTGGTCCGGGATATCGGTCAGCGTGACCAGCGGCGCATTGTCATCGCCGTGACGAATGATGGCCTTGGTCTGTCGGGCAATTTCTTCAGGGCTATGGCGCAGGAAATATTCGGGTTCGAACCGAGTCCAGAGGTTTTTGAAGTGCGGCGTATTGACGCCGCCGCGAGTCAACATGGCGGCCGCTGCACTGCGTGTCTCGGCTACCAGTTCGTCGCGGTTGAGCGGATCGTCCAGGCCACGCTCCAGAGCGCGGCGCGTATTCATGTACAGATCGGTGAGCAGGCTTTCCTTCCAGGAATTCCATAGCTCCGGATTCGTGGCCCGGATATCGCAGATGGTCAATATGAACAGGCGGTCCAGGCGTTCACGCGTGGCGACCTCGCGGGCAAACTCGTTGACCACTTCCACGTCGTTGATGTCGCGTCGCTGGGCGGTCATGGACATCAACAGATGTCGGCGCACAAGCCAGCAGACCATCTCGGTGTCTTCTGAGCTGATGCCATGGGCTTCGCAGAAGGCCCGTGCGTCGACAGCGCCCAGCTCGGAGTGATCGCCGCCGCGCCCCTTGGCGATGTCGTGCATCAGGCCGGTGATATAGAGGATTTGCGGCTTATTCAGAGCCTGCATCAGCTCGCTGGCAAACGGCAGTTCGTGGTCGAAGCGCGACAACGACAGCCGGCGCATGTTGCGAATGACGAACAGGGTATGTTCATCGACGGTCAGCGTATGGAACAGGTCGTACTGCATGCGCCCGATTATCTGACCGAAGTTCGGCAGGTAACGGCCCAGAATGCCGTAGCGGTTCATCCGACGCAGCGCTCGGGTAATACCGCTACGTTGGCGCAGAATTTCAGTGAACAAACGCCGGCAATGTATTGAATCGCGGAACGTTTCGTCGATCAGTCGGCGGTCGCGGCGCATCAAGCGCAGCGTACGTGCCCGGATGCCGTGCAGCCCGGGGCGGGTTTCCATGAGATAAAAGATCTCGAGGAGCGCCGACGGTGTTTCTTCGAACACCCGCTCATGCGTAACCTCGATGAACCCATGTCGAGCTTGAAACCGCTCGTTGACTGCACGAGGCCGCTCTTCGTCGTCGTCAACGTGGAGGATGGCTTCAGAAAAAAGCTGAAGTAAAATATCATTAAGCGCAGATAACGCCTTGATATTACGGTAATAACGCTGCATGAAGCGTTCGACGGCCAGCGTGTTTTCGGCGTCGTCGTAGCCGAGCATGTGCGCGATCTGTATCTGATGGTCAAACAGAAGACGGTTTTCGTTGCGTCCGGTCAGCACATGCAACGCAAAGCGCACGCGCCAGAGAAACGACTGGCCGCGGTGCAGGTCGTTGTATTCGCGCTCGCTCAGAAAGCCATACTCCACCAAGCCGTCCAGCGTCTGAGCAGAAAACTGGCGTTTGGCGACCCAAGCGATGGTCTGAATATCCCGCAAACCGCCGGGGGATTCCTTGACGTTGGGCTCGAGCTTGTAGGCGGTTTCGTCGAAGCGGGCGTGGCGCTGATTCTGTTCATCGACCTTGGCGCTGAAAAAATCGGCCGAGGGCCAGACGTGCTCCGAGGACGTCGCGGCCCGCATACGGGCGAACAGGGCCGGATCGCCGGCCAGCACCCGAGACTCCATCAGATTGGTAATGATGGTCAGGTCGTCGCGGGCGAGTTCTGCGCACTCGGCCGGGGTGCGGACCGCATGACCGATTTCCAGACCCAGATCCCACAGATGAGTCAGAAAGCGCTCGATGCCGGCGCGCGCCGTGTCGAACTGATCGGCCTGGTAGAGCACCAGCAGATCGATATCAGACTGGGGGAGCAGCTCGTTGCGGCCATAGCCACCGACCGCGACCAGACAGGCATGCTCGGTCGCGACCAGCTGTTCCCAGCTGATGCGCAGAACCGCATCGATGACCTGGCCGCGCGCCCGGACCAGCCGCGTGATCGACACCTCATCATCGGCAAACGCGGCTGCGATTCGCTCATGACCCTCGGCGAGAGCGGCGCGCACCGATTTGATATCGCCGGCGTCCAGCCGTGAGAGCGCGTCGATGAACGAGCTCCAGCCGTTGAGCCCGTTACTGCGGCCGGAAGGCCCGGGTCGATCGTAGATTTCAGGCATGGCCACGCTGGCTGGGTGTCAGGATTTCCACGCCGTCTTCTGTAACCAGAATGGTGTGTTCCCACTGCGCCGACAGCGAATGATCCTTGGTGACCACGGTCCAGCCGTCCGGCAAGAGTTTCACGTGTCGCTTGCCGGCGTTAACCATCGGTTCGATGGTGAACGTCATACCGGGCTCGAGGCGCATGCCGGAGCCGGGGCTGCCGTAGTGCAGCACCTGCGGTTCTTCGTGAAAGACACGGCCGATGCCGTGACCACAATACTCGCGCACGACGGAGCAGCGCTCGGATTCCACATAGTTTTGAATGGCCGCGCCGATATCGCCCAGGGTAGCGCCCGGTTTGACCGCGTCGATGCCGACGTAGAGCGCTTTCTCGGCCACGTCTGAAACACGCTGTGAGCGCACTGACGGCTTGCCGGCAAAATACATGCGCGAGGTATCGCCGTGAAACCCGTCTTTGATCAAGGTGACATCGATATTGACCGCGTCGCCTTTCTTGAGCTGCTTGTCACCGGGAATGCCGTGGCAGACCACGTGATTAACCGAAGTACAAACGGATTTAGGAAAACCGTTGTAGTTCAGCGGTGCAGGGGTGGTGCCCAGGGTGTCGACCATATAATCATGACAAAGCGTGTTGAGCTCGTCGGTGGTGACACCGGGCACGACGTATTCGCCGATCATGTCGAGCACCTGGGCCGCCAGTCGGCCTGCCTCGCGCATGCGGTCTTGTTCTTCCGGCGTTTTGATACTTGCGGTCATCGAAGCCTGTCCTTGCCGTCGAGCGTATGCCGAGTGCTCTGCACTTGGCCTGGTCAAGCCGGCTATGGTATAAACCGCCGGCGCTCGCGGCAATCGCGGGCGTCAGCCGGCCCTGCCGGCGACGATTCTTAAGCGTTTCAAATACACACGCACGTCGACACATGAGACGGGGTGCCCACGCCGTGGGTTGTCTCATGGGACGCTGCGGAGGCCAAACCCTGGAGACATCAATGAGCGATATCAGCATGCGCCAGCTGCTTGAAGCCGGCGTGCATTTCGGCCACCGGACCCGTTACTGGAATCCGAAGATGGGGCCGTATATCTTCGGTCATCGTAACAAGATTCATATCATCAACCTTGAAGAGACCCTGCCGCTCATCAAGGACGCCTACAACTACATCAGCCGTCTGGCCGCCAACGGCGGCAACGTGATGTTCGTGGGCACCAAGCGCGCGGCACGCGAAGCCGTGGGCAAGCAGGCCCAGCGTGCGGGTATGCCGTTCGTGAATTACCGCTGGCTCGGCGGCATGTTGACCAACTTCAAGACGGTCAAGAACTCGATTCAGCGGCTGCACGATCTGGATCAGATGATCGAAGACGGCTCGATCCGCAAGCTCAACAAGCGCGAAGCCCTGGATCTGTATCGCGAGCGCGACAAGCTCGAACGTTCCATCGGCGGCATCAAGGAAATGACGAGCCTGCCGGATGCGCTGTTCGTCATCGACGTGGGCTTTGAAAAGATCGCGATCGACGAAGCGCGCAAGCTGGGTATTCCAGTCGTAGCGGTAGTCGACACCAACTGCTCGCCGGAAAACATCGATGTCGTCATTCCAGGCAACGACGACGCGATCCGGGCGATCCGTATCTATACCCAGATGGCCGCCGACGCGATCCTGGCCGGCCGCGGCAGCAAAGGCCAATTCTCTGGCTTCGAAGACAACGTTGTCGAAACCCAGGAAGCAGGCGCCCAGCACGAGCCGGGTAAGCCGGCGGAAGCGCAGGCCGAGTCCAAGGCCACCCAGAACTCGGTGATTCAGGAGTCGCAGGGTGAGGCCGAGCCGACGGCCACGGCCTCGCTGGGCGACGTCGCCGAGGTGCCGGCCGAAGAGCCGACCGAGGCGGATCCGAAAAAGGCCGATCAATAAGCACCACGCGTGCGATTCTCGCGGCCGCCACGCCGGCGGTCGCGCTTATCTACCGATTTATTTCTGGAGTAAGACATGGCAATTAGTGCCGCTCTGGTCAAAGAACTCCGCGAGCGCACCGGCGCTGGCATGATGGAGTGCAAAAAAGCGCTGACCGCCACCGACGGTGATATCGAGGCTGCTGCCGAGAACATGCGTCGCGAAGGCCTGGCCAAGGCCGACAAGAAGGCGGGCCGTGTGGCTGCCGAAGGTCGTATCGCCACGGCAACGTCGACCGCTAAGGACGCGGCCGTGCTCGTCGAAGTCAACTGCGAAACCGATTTTGTCGGCAAGAACGAAGAGTTCGTTGAATTCGCCGACGCGCTGGCCGCGTTGATCCTGGAGAAACAGCCGATGTCGGCTGAAGAGGTCAACGACCTGCATTTGGCCGGCCAAACCGTCGACGACCGCCGTCGCGAGCTGACCGCCAAGCTGGGTGAGAAGATTGACGTGCGTCGGTTCGCGCGCGTTGAAGCGGTCGGTGGCAATCTGGATGTCTACTCGCATGGCGCGCGGATCGCCAGCGTGGTGGCGGTTGAAGGCGGTAACGAGTCGCTGGCGCGGGATCTCGCGATGCACGTCGCGGCCACCAATCCGGCCTTTTTGTCCACCGAAGACGTGCCCGAAGAGCGTCGCAACTCTGAAAAAGAGATGCTGATGGCCCAGGCGCGAGATTCGGGCAAGCCTGATGACATCATCGAGAAGATGGTCGAAGGTCGTCTGAACAAGTTCCTCGGCGAGATCACGCTGGTGGGTCAGCCCTTCGTCAAGGACCCCGACACCACCGTAGGCAAGTTGGCCGCCGACCAGAATGCCAAGATCACGGCATTCGCTCGTCTGGAAGTGGGCGAGGGCATCGAGAAGAAAGAAGAAGACTTTGCCGAAGAGGTGAAAAAGCAGGCCGGCACGTCGGCCTGATCCATCGCTTGGGCGATCGAGCCGGCTGTCGCGACAGCCGGCTTTTTTATGCGCGACATCCGAACAACGCCCGCGCCATCAGTACACATCAGGCCGCATTAATCATAAAAGCGCTGCGATCGTGCCCGCCGGGTATGACATAATCCGCGCGTTTGCCACCAGCCAGGCTCTGCTTCATGACCGATAAACCGATTCCTGCCTATCGTCGCGTATTGTTGAAGTTGAGCGGCGAAGCGCTCATGGGGCGCGGGGAATACGGCATTTCGGCCGACGTGGTCGAGCGGCTGGCCGGTGAGGTTCGAGAGCTGGTGGAAGCCCGGGTACAGGTGGCTCTTGTGGTCGGCGGCGGCAATATATTCCGCGGCGTGGGTTTGGCCGGTCGCGGCATGGATCGCGTTACGGGCGACCAGATGGGCATGCTGGCGACCGTGATCAACGCGCTGGCGCTGCAGGACGCCGTCGAACATGCGGGTTTGAATGCGCGGGTGATGTCGGCCGTGCGTATCAATCAGGTCTGCGAGGATTATATTCGGCGCCGCGCCATCCGACATCTGGAGAAAGGGCGGGTCGTGGTCTTCGCAGCCGGCACGGGCAATCCCTTTTTTACGACGGATTCCGCGGCCAGCCTGCGCGCAATCGAGATCAACGCCGATCTCATGCTCAAGGCGACCAAGGTCGACGGCATTTACAGCGCGGATCCCTTCACCGACACGAGCGCGACCCGTTATACCCATCTGACCTACGACGAAGTCATCGACCAGCGCCTCGGCGTGATGGACACGACCGCTATCGTGCTGTGCCGCGACAACGGTATGCCGCTGCGGGTGTTCGATATCAATCGCCCGGGAGATCTAATGCGGATCGCCATGGGTGCCGACGACGTCGGCACGTTGGTCGACAACAATCAAACGAGAGTTAATCGATGATCGACGATATTTGCCAGGACGCCAAGCAGCGCATGGATAAGACCATCAGCGTGATGCATGAGGACTTCGCCAAGATTCGCACCGGCCGCGCGTCTACGTCACTGCTGGACCACGTGACGGTCGAGTACTACGGCGTCGAGGTGCCGCTGAATCAGGCCGCCAACGTCGCTACGGAGGATGCCCGCACCATCACGATCATGCCCTACGAAAAGACGATGGTGCAGAAGGTAGAAAAAGCCATCATGAGTGCGGATCTAGGCTTGAATCCCTCCACGGCCGGCTCGGTTATTCGTATCGTGTTTCCGCCGATGACCGAAGAGCGGCGCAAGGACATGGTTAAGATCCTGCGCTCGGAAGCCGAAGATGCACGGGTGGCGGTGCGTAATGTGCGTCGTGATGCGAACGCTGATCTCAAAGAACTGGTCAAGGAAAAAGAGATCACCGAGGACGACCAACACGGCGGTGAGGAGCGCATTCAAAAGCTCACCGACGAGCATGTGGAGCGCATCGATAACGCGTTGGCAGCCAAGGAACAGGAGATCATGACGGTCTGATGGGCAGAGGCGACGGTCAAATTAGTGGCCCGCGGCATGTGGCGATCATCATGGATGGCAACGGTCGCTGGGCTCGGGCGCGAGGGCTGCCCAGAGCCGCTGGCCATCGCCGCGGTGCGCGCGTTGCCCATGAGATCGTGGAGGTGGCCTCGAAGGCCGGCGTCGAGGCGCTGACGCTGTACGCTTTTTCCAGCGAGAATTGGCGTCGGCCGGCCCACGAGGTTCGACTGCTGCTGAATCTGTTGCGGCGCACCATCAAGAAAGAGCTGGCAGCGCTGCACGCGAACAACGTACGCATGGACTTCGTAGGCAGCCGTTCGCGTTTCCCGGAGGGCCTGATCCAGGAAATGCAGCGCAGCGAGGCGCATACGGCCGCCAACGACGGATTGCGGCTGAATATCGCTGTGGACTACGGCGGTCGCTGGGACGTGGTGCGACAGGCGCGTGAGCTGGCGCGGCAGGCTAGGTCCGGCACGCTCGACCCGGACGGCATCGATGAATCTGTCTTCGGGGCCGGGTTGAGCCTCGCTCACTGCAGTGCCCCTGATCTGCTGATTCGTACCGGCGGGGAATCCCGCCTGTCGAATTTTCTGCTGTGGGAGGCCGCCTACAGCGAACTTTATTTCACCGACGTGCTGTGGCCGGATTTTCACGCCGATACGCTGCACGCAGCCATCGACTGGTTTACCCGTCGCGAGCGACGTTTCGGTAACGTCGCTGCCGGTGCCTCACACGCCTAGCTCAAAGGCGTCTTGCACGAGTTGGGACCAACTCGTACGCGGCGTGAGCAGTCGGTGAGCGCCGCATCGGCCCATCCAAAGGCTCTTGCATGCTCAAAACACGAATACTGACCGCGCTCGTTGCCTTGCCGGTGGCTATCGCAGCCATCCTGTGGCTGCCTACGGCAGGCCTTGTTGTCGTGGTGTCCGCGCTGATGCTGGTCGGGGCCTGGGAGTGGTCGGGTATGATGGGCCTGGATCGCGGCCAGCGCGCGTTGTTCGCGCTACTGGTCGGGATCGTGATCGCGCTCGTCTGGGCGGCGGCCGGCCCAGCCTTTGCCGGTGTGGCAGGGACCGCGCTGATCGGCCTGGCGTGTGTGTTCTGGCTCGCTGTCGTCGCGCTGTTGCGACGCTTTCCACGCGCCTGGCCGGCAACGCTCGGGCAGACCTTTTTGGCGGCACTGGTCGGATGTCTGGTGCTAAGCGCGCCGGTGGCCGCACTCGGGGTAATTCACCACCGGCCCGCCGGCCCTGCGCTGATCCTGGTGTTGTGCTTCATGATCTGGGGCGCAGACACCGGGGCTTATGTTGCCGGCAAGACGATGGGACGTCACAAGCTGATTCCAAACGTCAGCCCCGGCAAGACCCGTGAGGGAGTTTATGGCGGTGTGCTGAGCGCGGCGGTGCTGGGCGCGGCGGGGGCGTTCGTTCTGGGATTGCCGACGCCGCGTATACTCGCGTTCGCCGTCATGGGTGCTGCTATTGCATTGGTGTCGGTCGTGGGTGATTTGACCATCAGCATGTTCAAGCGCTCGGCGGGCTTAAAAGACAGCGGGTCGCTGTTTCCCGGTCACGGGGGCGTTCTTGACCGGCTGGACAGTCTGATCGCAGCTGCGCCTTGGTTCGTGATCGGACTGTGGCTGTCGAGCTAGATGCCGTCGACAATCGATTGCAACCCGCGTCTCGTTCGTTTTCCGAGCCCGTGACATGAGCCAGCTTCTCGTCTCCGTATTGTCGTTTCTCGTGGCCATCGGCGTTCTCGTCGCCGTACACGAGTTCGGCCACTACTGGGTCGCGCGCAAGCTCGGCGTGCGGGTGCTGCGTTATTCCATCGGCTTCGGAACGCGCGTTGTAGGCTGGACGAGCCGTAAAACCGGCATTGAATACTGGCTGTCCGCGCTGCCGCTTGGCGGCTATGTGAAAATGCTCGACGAGCGTGAAGGCCCGGTCGCCGAGGCCGATCAGCCCTATGCTTTCAATCGGGTCCATCCCTGGCGGCGTATCGCGATCGTAGCGGCCGGGCCGGGCATCAACATCGCGTTTGCGGTTCTGGCCTACTGGCTCGTCTTCATGATCGGGGTGCCCGGTATGAAGCCGATTATCGACGCGCCGGCTGAGGGCACGATAGCGGCACGAGCCGGATTGGGCGCCGGCGACGAGATTACGGCCATCAATGGCCAAGAAATCGCCGACTGGCAAGATCTGCGCATGACGCTCGTCGAGCGCGGTCTCGATCAGAAAGCCGTTACCGCGGATGTCAGTGCTGAAAACGGCGGGCAGCGCAGGGTCACTCTCGACATGGCGGGCGTTCCGGCCGAGCCGGACGAGCTGTTCGCAACGCTTGGCCTAAGCCAGTATCAGCCGCGCGCCACGCCTATCCTCGATCATATCGTGGACGACTCGGCCGCAGCTGCGGCCGGCTTGAAAAGCGGCGATCGTATCCAGGCCATCGACGGACAGCCGGTTGACTCGCCGTCGCGTCTGGTTGAGATCGTCCAGGCCAGCCCGGGGCAACGTCTGTCATTTACCGTCGTACGCGGCGGTCAGACACGTACTGTGTCGGTGCATATCAGGGCCGTGGACGTCGACGGTCAGCGTCAAGGCCGTTTGGGGGCCGCCATCACGGTTGATCCCTCAGCGCTTGAGGGCTTACAAACCACGCGCCAACTGGGCCCGCTAGCCGCGCTGCCGGCCGCCGGCGCCCGTACCTGGGAGCTGAGCGCACTGTCGGTGCGATTGATCGGGCGCATGATCGTCGGTGATGTCTCATGGCGCAACATCGGCGGCCCGGTGCAGATCGCGACCGTGGCCGGACAGAGCGCGGCCGTCGGCGTGGTGGCGTTCATCAGTTTTTTGGCGTTTATCAGCATCAACTTGGCGCTGATCAACCTCTTGCCCATCCCGGTGTTGGACGGGGGGCATCTTCTGTATTATGCGGTCGAATGGATTCGGGGCCAGCCTCTATCCGAGGCGGTACAGGCTGCGGGTCAGCAGGTCGGAATGGCGGCACTGCTTCTACTCATGACCGTAGCGTTTTATAACGATATCCTGCGCTTGCTCGGGTAGCGGAGCTTTATATATGGCTGGAAAGGTAGCGCGCGCCGCCGGCGTGTTCATGGTTGCGTACGCGGCGGGCAGTTTTGCCCAGTCCTACGACTTCCAGATTTCGAATATTCGCGTCGAGGGCGTTCAGCGCCTCGAGCCGGGTACGGTACTGACCTACCTGCCGGTCTCGGTCGGTGACCGGATGAGCGAAGATCGCGCCCAGCAGGCGATTCGCGCGCTGTACGATTCGGGACTGTTCGAGAACGTCACCCTGGATCGGCGCGGCAACGTGCTGGTGGTCAACGTGGCCGAGCGCCCCGAGATCGCCAGTTTTCAGCTCACGGGCAATAAGGCGATCGGGGGCGATCAGCTCAAGAAGGCGCTCAAGGAGCAGGGCCTTGCCCGCGGTGAACTGTACAAACGCTCACTGCTCGACTCGCTGGGCCAGGAGCTGCGTCGGCAGTACTACGCCAACGGCTATTACAGCGTCAATATCGATACCGACGTGCGCGATCTCGGTAACAACCGGGTCGCGATCTCGATCAAGGTCGATGAAGGTCCGGTCGCATCCATCAAGGACATCAACATCATCGGCAACGAAACGTTTTCCGATGATGAACTCAAGGAAGTCTTTGCGCTCAAGCCAGCGTCGGCGTTCTATACCCATCCGTTGACGTTCTGGAAACACCCCGATCGCTACTCGCGAGAAAAGCTCGTCGGTGATCTGGAGTCGCTGAACTCTTATTATCAGAACCGCGGCTATATCCGCTTCAACGTCAGCTCGGTGCAGGTCTCGCTGTCGCCTGACAAGCGGGACGTCTTCTTGACGATTAACGTCGAAGAGGGCGAGCAGTACACCATCGACAACTTCAAGTTCGCCGGCAGCATGATCGTGCCGGAGGCTTCGCTCCAGCGCCGTGTCAACGTTAAGGCGGGGGATATCTTTTCGCGCCAGAAGGTTCAGGGCTCGGCCGACAACATCAGCTCAGGGCTCGCCGATTTTGGGTATGCCTTTGCCAGCGTCGACCCGCTGACCAAGATCGACGATGAGAACAAAACGGTCGATCTGACGTTCTTCGTGGATCCGGGCAAGCGGACCTATGTCCGCCAAATCGTGTTCAACGGCAACGACAAGACCAACGACGAGACGCTGCGCCGTGAAATGCGTCAGTTCGAAGGGGCGCCATACTCACGTCGGGCCATCCAGCGTTCACGCACGCGCCTGGCCCGTCTGCCCTTCATGCAGGACGTGCGGGTCGACACCGAGAAGGTGCCCGGCTCGGACGACCTGGTAGATATCAACTACAACGTGTCCGAGCGTGCGGCCGGCCAGATCAACGCCGGCGTGGGGTATTCCGACTCTGAAGGTTTCTTGATCAACGGTGGGGTCAAGCACACCAACTTCCGCGGCACCGGCAATACGGTTCAGGTCAACGCCCAGACCAACGATTTCGCCCAGAGTATTTCGGGCAGCTATACCAACCCGTACTTCACCCCTGAAGGCGTGTCGCGCACGCTCTCGGCGTTCTATCGCAACACCGACCAGCTGATTCGTACCGGGTCGAGCTTCGATTTGAACTCGATCGGCGGGGCGATGACCTTCAACTTCCCGATTACGGAATACACCACCTTCCGCGCGGGCATCGGCGTCGAGAACAACGAAATTACCACCGCGCTCAACCGCGACGGCGATCAGGTGGTCTCCGACGAAGTGGCCAACTTCGTCGAGGACAACGGCCGTAGTGCAACGACCTACGAACTTCAGACCGGTTTCAACCGCGATACGCGTAACCGAACCTTCTTCGCGACCCGCGGTTCGCAGACCGAACTGCTGTTCAACATCAAAGGCCCGGGCTCGGACCTCGAGTATTACAAGACCAGCCTGCAACACCAGCGCTATCTGCGGATTGGCTCGTGGCTGCCCAAGGTTTCGGACAAGTTGGTGCTTCAGCTCGACGGGCGCGTGGGTCAGACCGCGCACTGGGGCTCTGGCGACGTACCGCCCTACGACAACTTCTTCGGCGGCGGCGCGCGCTCGGTGCGTGGTTTCCAGAACGGCGGTCTCGGCCCGCAGGACAGCTTCGGCAACCCCTTCGGCGGGCAGTTCCTGACCACGTTGCAGTCGGATCTGGTCATCCCGACCTTTCTGGATTCGGACAACAAGACCACGCGTTTCACGGTGTTCTATGACATCGGTAACGTCTACGACAAGGTCGACGATTACGACATCGGCAACCTGGGTAAATCTGCCGGTGTGTCGTTTAACTGGTTCACGCCGTTCTTTGGTCTGCTGCGTGTCAGCTATGCGCCGTACGTCGAAAAAGCGCGCGACAGCGACGAGCTGAACCGCTTCCAGTTCTCTTTCGGCGCGAACTTCTGATCCCCGTGACCTGGCCCCGCTTGGGGCCGGTGGCAGGGCAAGCGAGGTCCGGTGAATTCGTCTAACGAGCCAACCCGTCAGGCAGCGTTCGCGCGCTCGGTGGCCGAGCTGGTGACCGGCACCGATTTGTCCGTGCGCGGTGATGCCGAAGTCCGACTGGTGGGCGCCTGCGCGCTTTCACCCGGTCGCCCGGAGCATCTCACCTTCGCCGAACGGGCGGCACAGGCCGATGAAGTTGCGGCGAGCGCTGCCGGCGCGGCCATTCTGCCGGCCGTATTGGCCGAGCGTTTTCACGGGCCGGTCATCGTCAGCGAGCAGCCGCGCCTGACGTTTGCGCGCCTGGCCGCGCAGTTCGCGCGGGAGTGCCAGGCCACGGGCGTCGCCAGCTCCGCCGTCGTCGATGCGCGCGCGACGGTCCACGAGTCGGCCCGCATCGGCGCTCAGGCCGTCATCGGCACCGACGCGCGGATCCAGGCCGAGGTCATCATCGCGCCGGGCGCGGTCATTGGCGCCGGCGCCTCGATTGGCCCGGGCTCACGGATCGGCGCTCGGGCCTGTATCGAGGACCGGGTGCGTATCGGCGCCAACGCGCTGATCGGTGCCGGGGCGGTCATCGGCGAGCGGGGTTTCGGCCTGGTGGCCGGCCCGGCCGGGCTCGAGCCGGTGCCGCAGCTGGCCAGTGTGGTCCTCGGCGACAACGTTGAGATTGGCGCCAATACGACCATCGATCGCGGCGCCCTGGTCGATACCGTGATCGGCGACGGCGTGAAGATCGATAACCAGGTGCATATCGCGCACAACTGCCAGATTGGCGAACATACGGTCATTGCCGGCTGCACCGGCATCGCCGGGTCCTGCGTGATCGGTGCCGGATGCATGATCGGCGGCGGCGTAGGCATTGGCGATCACGTGACCATTGCCGATGGCGTAACGATCACCGCGGCCAGCCAGGTGCCTAAAGATATCACCTCGGCCGGGGTATACTCCTCGACCTTTCGGGCCATGGCAGCCAATACGTGGCGGCGACGTCTGGCGCTGTTCCGGGCGCTGGACAAGATCGAGGCGCGACTGTCCCGAGTGGAAGACAAACAATGACTTGCTGGAGCAATGGATGAGTGAACAAGACGAAATTCGCGCGATCATGCAGATGGTGCCGCATCGGTATCCGTTTCTGCTGGTCGATCGCGTGCTCGAATGCATCCCCGGCGAGTCGATCACCGCGCTCAAGAACGTCACCATCAACGAGCCGTTCTTTCCCGGCCATTTTCCGGGCCAGCCGGTGATGCCGGGCGTGCTCATCCTCGAAGCCCTGGCCCAGGCCGGCTTGATTCTCGGCATGCGCACGATGGACGCCGATGACGGCACGATCGTCTATATCGCGGGTATCGACAAGGCGCGCTTCAAACGCCAGGTCATTCCGGGTGATCAGCTGCATCTGAAGCTGACTATCGGCTCGGCCAAGAAGCGGCTATGGAAGTTCAACGCCGAGGCGTGGGTCGGCGAACAGCTGGCCTGTCGCGCCGAAATGATGGCCGTCCCCGGAGCGCCGTAATGGCAGTCGACGAACTTGCGCGCGTTCATCCGGATGCTCAAATCGCCGACGACGTTGAGATCGGCCCGTTCACCGTCATCGGGCCGAATGTATCGATCGGCGCCGGCACGGTCGTGGGCCCGCACGCCGTCATCAGCGGGCATACCACGATTGGCGCCAACAATCAGATCTCGCATTTCGTGTCGCTGGGTGCGGAGCCCCAGCATCGCGGCTACAAGGGTGAGCCTACCGAGCTGATCATCGGCGACGGCAACATCTTTCGTGAATACTGCAGCGTGCACCGCGGCACCATGCTCGACCAGGGCGTGACGCGCATCGGCGACAATAATTTGCTGATGGCCTACGTGCATATCGCTCACGACTGCGTGCTGGGCAATTACATCACCATGGCCAACGGCGCCAGCCTGGCCGGGCACGTGACCATCGACGACCACTGCATCCTGGCCGGTTTTGCGCTGGTGTATCAGTTCCGCCACGTCGGCCGGCTGGCGTTTCTGGCGTATTGCTCCGGGGTGGTTCAAGACGTGCCTGCCTTCGTGCGTTCGGCCGGCTCGCCGGCCGAGCCGCACGGCATCAACTCGATCGGTATGCGTCGCGGCGGCTACAGCAACGACGAGATTACCGCGGTCAAACATGCCTATCGCACGCTGTATCGCTCCAAGCTGCGTCTGGAAGAAGCGCGCGAGACGATCCGTAGCCAGGCCGCGGACAGCCCGGCAGTGACCGAGATGCTGGCCACGCTGGACCGAGCCGAACGCGGCATCATTCGTTAATTGGCCGAGCCGGTCTTCGTTATCGTGGCCGGTGAGGCCTCGGGCGACACGCTCGGGGCCGGCCTCATCAACGCACTCGCCGCACGCTTTCCCGGCGCGCGCTTTG
Organism: Salinisphaera sp. UBA1666; assembly: GCA_002320455.1. GTDB lineage: Bacteria > Pseudomonadota > Gammaproteobacteria > Nevskiales > Salinisphaeraceae > Salinisphaera. The sequence continues at coordinate 7,502 of DCKU01000107.1, read as the reverse complement.
TGGGCGTGACGGGGCCCAAGATGCGCGCGGTTGGCTGCGAGAGCCTGGCCGATATCGAAGCGCTGTCGCTGTTCGGCATCAGCGAAGTTATCGGCCAGATTCCGCGTTTACTGCGACTGCGGTCACGGTTGTTCGGTCAGATCAAGGCGCTGTCGCCGGCGGTGATGATCGGCATCGACGCGCCGGCCTTCAACACACGGCTTGAAATACGGCTTCGCCGCGCCGGCATCAAGACGGTTCATTATGTTTGCCCCACGGTCTGGGCTTGGCGAGAAGGCCGGGTGCGCCATATCCGTGCGGCGGTAGATCGGCTGTTGGCGATATTTCCATTCGAGCCGGCTTTTTTGGCCCGTCACAACATAGAGGCGGTCTATGTCGGTCATCCGCTGGCCGACGAGTTGCCGCTACATCCGGATGCCCGTCGGGCACGACAGGCGCTCTCGCTAGCCGAGCGCGGCGATCTGATCGGTCTATTGCCGGGCAGCCGCGGCGCGGAGGTATCGCGCCTGGCGCCACGCCTGATTGCCACCGCGCGCTGGATTGCCGCGCGACGCCCGGACGCGCGGTTCGTCATTCCGGCCGCCAGTCCGCGTATGCAGGCGATGATAGAGACCGTGTTGGCCGAGCGGGGCGCCGGTCTGGCCGTTACGCTGGTGGCCGGGCGCTCGCGCGAGGTCATGCGGGCCTGTGATGTCTTGATTCTGGCCTCGGGCACGGCAACGCTGGAAGCGCTTCTGGCCAAGACGCCGATGGTGGTGACCTATGAGCTGTCAGCCACCAATTACTGGCTCGCGCGCAGCCTGAACCTGATCAAGACCGATGTCGTGAGCATGCCCAATCTGCTGGCCGGCCGACGTTTGGTACCGGAGCTTCTCCAGACCGATAGCCAGGTGCCCATGCTCGGGGCCTGGGCGCTGCGCCTCTTGGCCGATTCACCCGAGCGTCGGGCACAGATCGACGGGTTCACCGCGCTGCATGACACGCTAGCTCGCGGCGCCGACGATCGTGCAGCCGAGGCCGTGGCTGAGCTGATCGCACAACGCTCGTGACAGGCCGTCGTCAATCAAAGTTTGCTTGTCCGTTCGTGGCCGGGGTGGATGAGGTGGGCCGTGGGCCGCTCGCAGGCCCGGTCGTGGCGGCTGCGGTCATCATGCCGGCCCGCGGGCTGCCGCGCGGCCTGACAGATTCCAAGGCGCTGTCCGAGACCGAGCGTGCCGAGCTGAATGTCAAGATTCGTCAGCGCGCGCTGGCGTTTTGTATCGCCGAGGCGGATGTGTCGGAGATCGATCGTCTGAATATTCTTCAGGCCACGCTGCTCGCCATGCGTCGCGCGGTAGCCGGTTTGGCTCGTCGGCCCACCGCGGTATGGGTGGATGGCAATCGCAGCCCCGGATTGTCCGGCCCGATACGCTGTGTGGTGGGCGGCGACGGCCAGGTGCCGGCCATTAGTGCTGCCTCGGTGATTGCCAAGGTGGCCCGTGACGCGCAGATGGCGCGTCTGGACGCGCAATTTCCCGGCTACGGCCTGGCCGCCCACAAGGGCTACGGCACCGCGTTTCATCGCGAAGCCCTGATGCGTCTTGGCCCGTCGCCGATTCATCGTCGAAGTTTTGCGCCCGTGGCTCGTGCCATGGCCGCGACCCAGAGTAGGCTGGATCTGGGCTAGCTGTACCGCTCAACGGATTGATCATCGCCGATATGTCGCACGCTTTCGTACATCTTCGTGTCCATACCGAATACTCGCTGTCTGATGGCATCGTTCGGATCAAACCGCTGGTGGGGGCGGCCCGAGAGGCCGGCATGCCGGCGGTGGGGGTGACCGATAACGTCAACCTGTTCGGCATGGTCAAGTTCTACAAGGCCGCACTTGCCGCCGGGGTCAAGCCGATCGTGGGGGTGGATCTGCTGATCGAAGAAGGCGATGAGTCCCCGACGCGCCTCACGCTGCTGGCCCAGCATCGCGAGGGCTATCGCAACCTCTGTGAGCTGTTGAGCCGGGCCTATCTGCACGGTCAGACCCGGGCCGGGGTGTTGTGCAAGCGTGAATGGGTGGCCGAATTCGCCGACGGGCTGATCGCGCTGTCGGGCGGCATGGGCGGTGACGTCGGCATGGCCCTGTTGGCGGGCAAGAAGAGCCAAGCCGAGTCGCACCTGCACCATTGGCAGCGTCTTTTTGGCGATCGGTATTATCTGGAGGTGACCCGCTGCGGACGATCCGGCGAGGCCGGCTGGCTGGCCGAAACCGTCGGCCTGGCGCTGGCCGAAGATGTGCCGATCGTCGCCACCAACGATGTGCGTTTTCCGCAGCCCGAGGATTTCGATGCCCACGAAACACGGGTGGCCATCCACGGCGGCTATACGCTGGCCGACCCGCGCCGGCCCAAAAACTACACCCCCGAGCAGTATCTGAAGAGCCCGGCCCAGATGGCCGAGCTGTTTGCCGATCTGCCCGAGGCCCTGGAGAACTCGGTCGAGGTCGCCCGTCGATGCAATCTCACGCTCACCCTGGGCGAGAACGTGCTGCCGGACTTTCCGGTGCCGGACAAGCACGATACCGACTCGTTTTTGCGCGCCGAGTCTGAGGCCGGGCTGGCCGAGCGTCTGGATAGCCTGTTTCCGGACGCCGATGAGCGGGCCAAACACGTCACCGAATACCAGCACCGCTTGGATCACGAGCTGGACGTGATCAAGACTATGGGGTTCCCGGGCTACTTTCTGATCGTGGCCGACTTCATCCGCTGGGCGCGAGAAAACGGGGTACCCGTGGGCCCCGGCCGTGGCTCGGGCGCGGGCTCGCTGGTCGCCTATGCGCTGGGCATCACCGATCTCGATCCGCTGGCCTATGACCTGCTGTTCGAGCGGTTCTTGAACCCCGAGCGTGTGTCGATGCCGGACTTCGACGTCGACTTCTGCATGGACGGGCGCGACCGGGTCATCGAATACGTGGCCCAGGCCTACGGCCAGGAGAAAGTCAGCCAGATCATCACCTACGGCAGCATGGCCGCCAAGGCGGTGGTGCGCGACGTAGGCCGGGTGCTGGGCCATCCCTACGGTTTCGTCGATCGCATCGCCAAGCAGGTGCCGTTTGCTCCGGACATGACGCTGACCCGGGCCCTGGACGAGTCCGAGGAGCTGCGTAACTCACGCGAGGACGAAGAAGTCGGCTATCTGCTGGATCTGGCCCTGTCGCTGGAAGGCGTGGCGCGTAACGCCGGCAAGCACGCCGGCGGCGTGGTCATCGCGCCCTCGGATCTCAACGACTTCACGCCGCTCTACTGCGAGCCGGGCGGCACCAACCGGGTCACCCAGTTCGACAAGGACGACGTCGAGGCCGTGGGCCTGGTCAAGTTCGACTTTCTGGGCCTGCGTACGCTCACCATCATCGACAACGCCGTACAGGTGGCCAATCGGCGTCTGGCCGCAGCTGGTCAAGAGCCGATCGACGTGCGTCATATCCCGCTGGACGATCGAGACTCGTTCGATCTGCTTAAGAAAGGTGACACCACGGCCGTCTTCCAGCTGGAATCCTCGGGCATGCGGCGCTTGATCAAGCGCCTGCAGCCGGCCGAGTTCGAGGACATCATCGCGCTCGTGGCCCTGTATCGGCCCGGGCCGTTGGAATCCGGCATGGTCGAGGACTTCATCGACCGCAAGCATGGCCGGGCCAAGGTGGTCTATCCGCATCCCAGCCTGGCCGAGGTGCTGGAGCCGACCTACGGCGTGATCCTGTACCAAGAGCAGGTGATGCAGATCGCCCAGGTGCTGGCCGGCTATTCGCTGGGCAATGCCGACCTGCTACGCCGGGCCATGGGCAAGAAGAAACCCGAGGAGATGGCCAAGCAGCGCGACGGCTTCGTCAAGGGCGCAGTCGACAATGGCATCGAGGAGGACACGGCGGCCTATATCTTCGATCTGGTCGAGAAATTCGCCGGCTACGGCTTCAACAAGTCGCACTCTGCGGCCTATGCGCTGGTGTCCTACCAGACCGCCTGGCTCAAGGCGCATTACCCGGCGGATTTCATGTCGGCGGTGCTGTCGGCCGATATGGATAACACCGACAAGATCGTGATCATGATCGACGAGTGCCACCGTCTGGGCATCACCGTGGCCCCGCCGGACGTCAACGCCTCGGAGTACAACTTCTCGGTCGTCGACGATACGACCATCCGCTATGGCCTGGGCGCGATCAAAGGCCTCGGCAAGGGCGCCATCGACACGGCCTTGGACAAGCGCGCCGAGGACGGCGCCTATGCCAACCTCTACGACTTCTGTCGGCGGGTGGACACGTCCAAAATCAACCGTCGGGCGCTCGAGGCCATGGTCAACGCAGGCGCCCTGGATTCGTTGGGGCCCAACCGGGCCAGTCTATTGGGCGGGCTGGCCCGCGCGCTGGCCGCCGCCGACCAGGATCGCTCGGCGGCCAATGTGGGCCAGAACGATATGTTCGGCCTGGCCGAGAGCAATGAGTCGGCCGGCCCGCCGCTGGAGACGCTGCCCGAGGCCCCCGAGGACGAGCGTCTGCGCGCCGAGCGCGACGTGCTGGGCCTGTATCTGACCGGCCACCCCATCAAGGCCTGGGAAGCCGAGCTGGCGGATATGACCCACGGCAAGATCGCCGATCAGGTCGCGGCCATGCCGCGCCCGGAGGAGGGCGGCGGGCGCCGGCGCGAGCGCAAGAGCGCGATCGTGGCCGGGCTGGTGGTCGAGCTGCGGCGCATGAAAAAAGGCAAGCGCATCATCGTGGTGCTGGACGACGGCTCGGGGCGTATCGAATGCCCGCTGTTCGAGGACAAGGCCGCGGAATTCGGGGCGCTGTTGCAGGCCGACAAGCTGGTGATCATCGAGGGCAGCCTGTCCTACGACGATTTTTCTGACGGTTTTCGCCTGAACGCCAACAACGTGATGGACATCGAAGGCGCGCGCGCGGCCTATGCCAGCCGTATCCTGCTGCAGATCCAGTCGGAAGGGCGTATCGACGTCGACGGGCTGGTGGATAATCTGGCCGGCTGTATTGATCGCTACAAGGCCGATAGCGGCTGCGATGTCGTGGTGCGCTATGAGAACGACACCGCAAAAGCGGTGCTGACGCTCGGCGACACGCGGCTGGAGCTTTGCGACGGCCTTCTGACGGATTTACGCGCCCTGGTGGGTGCGGATCATGTGCAAGTGCGTTATCGTCGCGCTCTCTCGGGCTCGTAAGTCATTCACGTAACAACCTGCTGATACCGATGGCGCAGAAAAACCTCGATTATCTCGATTTCGAACAGCCGATCGCCGAGCTTCAAGAGAAGATCGAGGAACTGCGCTTTGTCGCGGACGGCAGTGAAGTCAATCTCTCGGAAGAGGTGCAGCGTCTTGAAGACAAGCGCAAGAGCCTGACCGAGCAGATCTTTTCGAAGCTGTCGACCTGGCAGGTCGCACAGATGGCGCGTCATCCGCTGCGCCCCTACACCCAAGACTATATCGACGGCATGATCGATGAGTTCGTGGAGATGCACGGTGATCGGGCCTACGCCGACGACGCCGCCATCATCGGCGGCATCGGTCGCCTGGCCGGCGAGCCCGTCATGGTGATCGGCCATCAAAAAGGCCGGGATACCAAGGAGAAGATTCATCGAAACTTCGGCATGCCGCGGCCGGAGGGCTATCGCAAGGCGCTTCGCCTGATGAAAACCGCCGAGCGTTTCAACCTGCCCATCATCACGTTCATCGATACGCCCGGGGCCTATCCCGGCATTGGCGCCGAAGAGCGCAACCAGTCCGAGGCCATTGCGCGGAACCTGTTCGAGATGAGCAAGCTGCGGGTGCCGGTCATCTGCACGGTTGTGGGTGAGGGTGGCTCTGGCGGGGCGCTGGCTATCGGCGTGGGCGACGTGCTGATGATGATGCAGTACAGCATCTATTCGGTGATCTCGCCGGAGGGCTGTGCCTCGATTCTGTGGAAGTCCGCGGCCAAGGCCGAAGACGCCGCCGAGGCGATGAAGGTGTCGTCGGTGGATTTGGAGCGTCTGAACCTCGTGGATGAAATCGTCGACGAGCCTCTGGGTGGCGCGCATCGTGATCCGGCGGGCCTGATGGCTCATTTCAAGGAGCGCCTGGTCAGCGAGCTGGCCCGACTGCGCGGCCTGTCGATCGACGAGCTGCTGGAGACGCGCTACCAGCGATGGATGGCCTTCGGCGACTTCAAGACGGCGGGGTGAACCCGCTTTCGGCAGTGCTCACTGCGCTGCCGGCCAATACCCGGCGGCTGGTCGTGGCCCTCAGCGGCGGGCGCGATTCGATGACGCTTTTGGACGTGTGTCACCGCGCCCAACTCGAGACACCGCTGGTCGCGTTGCATATCCACCACGGCCTGGATCCGGCCGCTGACGACTGGGCCGCGTTCTGTCGAGATCAGGCCCGTGAGCGGGGGATCTCGCTTGTAGACTTACGCGTGGCGGTCGATACCGCCTACGGTGGACTGGAAGCCGCGGCGCGCACGGCGCGCTATCAGGCGATTGCCGATTGGCTCACCGCCGGCGATGTACTCGTCACGGCCCACCATGCGGAAGATCAGGCTCAGACCGTGCTGATCCAGGCGCTTCGTGGCGCCGGTATGCGTGGTCTGGCTGGCATGCCCGCCTGGCGCTGTCTCGGAGCCGGCCACCACTGGCGGCCCTGGTTGACGCTGAGCCGCGACGCCATAGCCGCGCATGCCGAAACCGCCGGTCTGATCTGGGTCGATGATCCCAGCAATCACGATAGCGCTCGCGACCGCGGTTATATTGACGCCGCGGTATGGCCGGCATTGACCGACCGCTGGCCGGCGGCCGCGCGCACGCTGTCGCGGGTGGCCGAACGCGCGGCCGAGGCCCGCTCGGCGCTGGACCGGCTGGCCGCCATCGATCTTGCCGTAGTATCGCCTGACGGCGGGCCCGTCTCGATCGACGGCCTGCAGCAACTAAGCGCTGCGCGCCAGAACGAAGTGTTGTTGGCCTGGTGCAAAGACCGGGCGGCGATTACCCTTGATCATCGACAGCTGGCCGAGATTGCGCGGCTGGCCGACGCGCGCGAGCACAACAGTCCACGCGTGGCACTGGCGAGCCACGAAATACGTCGCTTCGACGGTCGGCTTTTTCTGCTGCCGGCGTTGGGCGCGCCGCCTACGCCGACGACGGAGCGGGTCTGGGACGGCAACACGCCGCTAGCACTGCCGGGCGAGGCCGGCTATCTGGCGCTTGATTCCGCCGCGGAATCCGACCCCGTCGAGCTTGTGGTGACGTTTCGCCGCGGCGGTGAACGCCTGGCGCGTTCGGATGGCTGTCATCAACGTCTTAAACAGTTCTGTCAGGTCCGTCGAATTCCGCCTTGGATCCGCGAGCGCTTGCCGCTGATCTATCACGGGCGCAAGCTGGTTGCCGTCGCCGATTATTGGCTGGCGCCCGACCTGCCGGGGACACTATCCAGGAGGCTGGCCGGCCTGCGCTGGGTGCACGGGTTAGGGCGTATCGTCATAAGATAAG
>DCKU01000097.1 GCA_002320455.1 Salinisphaera sp. UBA1666 | reverse complement strand
CATAAAAAATTGACTAGGGGCGCCCTGCGGCGTTGCGAGTCTTGATCGTGGCACGCCACGGTGCGGCGACTCGCGCCTTGCAGGACACGATTTGCGGTCTCCAACGCGGCGCTCGTATGAAACCTCAACAGGCCCTAGCACCGGGCGCACCCGCCGGCGTGCAAGACCGTTACACTGCGGCCTTTGACGTCATCGGATTTCGTTATGCCCCAAAAGGCGGCCTACAGCCCCTACATGCATTTCTCACGAGCGCAGTGGGCCGCGCTTCGCAACGCCGTGCCCATGACGCTCGAGGCCGACGAAATCGACACCCTGCGCGGCATCAACGAAGAGCTCTCAATGGCCGAGGTGGCCGAGATCTATCTGCCGCTGGCACGCCTTCTGGATCTGTATGCCAGCGCGCATCAACAGCGCTCGACCACGCTGGACCAGTTTCTGGGCAACCAGGCCCGCCGGCCGCCGTTCGTCATCGGCATCGCGGGCAGTGTGGCCGTGGGCAAATCGACCACCGCGCGCGTGCTCCAGGCGCTTCTGGATCGCTGGCCTACCTCGCGTCGGGTAGCGCTGGTGACGACCGATGGGTTCCTCTATCCCAACGCCACGCTGGACGAGCGCGGCCTGATGAGCCGCAAGGGCTTTCCCGAATCGTTCGATATCGCACGCCTTCTAAGCTTTGTCTCGGAGCTGAAAGCGGGTGCGCCCCGTCTCGAGGTGCCGCTGTATTCACACCTGATGTATGACGTCTTGAGTGATCGCTCTCAGATGGTCGACCAGCCGGATATCGTCATCCTGGAAGGCCTGAACGTACTGCAATCCGGCATGGACTACCCTCAGAACGCCGATCACGTCTTCGTTTCAGATTTTCTGGATTTCTCGATCTACGTCGATGCCGACATCGATCATCTGAACGCGTGGTTCTTGAACCGCTTCATGACGTTGCGTGAAAGCGTCTTTGCCGATCCCAACTCGTATTTCCACAAATACGCCGATCTATCGGACACCGAGGCCCAGGCCACGGCCAATCGCATCTGGCGCGATATCAACGAAAAGAATCTGGTCGATAACATCCTGCCCACTCGCGAGCGCGCCAGTCTGATTCTGACCAAAGGCGCCGAACACGCGGTCGAGCAGGTCATGTTGCGCAAGTAGCGCGACGTCGGCGCGGGGTACTCGCAGCGCTGGCGATCAGGATGAGCGCGACCCCGACCCATTGGTCGATCGCCAAACGCTCATCGAACAGCACGGCCGCCAGGAGGATGCCGACGACCGGCTCAACGGTGGCTACCACACCAGCGGTCGCCGCCGGCACGCTCGTTAGACCGCGGGTGAACAATACATAGGCCAGCAGCGTGCCGATCACGCTGATTCCGGCCAGCAGCCCGATCGTCGACCAGGAAGCGCTCGCCACGAGCCGTGCCACGGCGTGCCAGCTGGTCGGCCAGAACACGAGCATTACAGCGGCCAGCACGAACGACGAGGCCATCACCGCGCCGGGCGAGGCACGCCGCATCAGTCTGCGGCCCAGCACCGGGTACAGCGCGTACGCCGCACCCGCCGCCAGCCCCAGTAGCGCCCCGAGCGGCGACAAGGCGCCGGCGGCATCGAACACGCCGACGACGAGCAGCACGCCGGCCAAGGCCACCAGCGCCAATACGATCTGTCGAGTGGTAGGCCGCTCACCGAGCACCAGATAAGAAAACACGAGTGCCCAGATCGGCGCGCTGTAGAGCAATGTGACCGCCCGGGCGACGCCGATCTCGTGTATGGCAGCGAAAAAGCACAGGTTGTAGGCCACCACACCCAGTGCCGCATGAGCGATCGCCCAGCCGGGCTCACGGCGCCAGATCACCCGGGCAGCGCCCAACCACAGTCGCGCGGCGGCGATGAGAATCAGCGCACAGATACCGATACGAAGTGCGGCCACTTCACCGGCCGTAAAGCCGCCGGCATAAAGCGCACGCGCCATGGGCCCGAGACCGCCCCAGAGAGCAGCAGCGGCCATGACCTGGGCAATATCCGGCCAGCGGATTGGCGTCGGGCTAGACAAGTCAGCTCTCCATAGACTCGCATTACGAGCGGCAATTGTCGCAGTGCCGGCCCCCGCCTACATGGCACAAAGACGCCCCGTCATAGGGCTTTTCGGACCCGCTGGCGGTAGCGTTGCGGCGTGTCGCCGTAGCGGGCCATAAAGCGCTTGATGAAAGTCGATGCATCGCCGTAGCCGACCGCCTCGGCGATCAGACCGACACTTGCCGTACCGCTTGCCAGGCGCGCAGCGGCCTCGCTCAACCGCGCCTCTATCTGTACCTGCTTCGGGCTGCGTCCAAAGCGTGCCTTAAACGCGCGCTGGAACGCCCGGGTGGACAGATAGAGCGTATCGGCCAGGTCGGTGTTGGTCAGTTGTCCGGCGGTATCGGCACAGAGTCGGCGATAAATATCGTCGAGTCCGGCCTGTCGGGCGGTCCGTTTCGTATCGATCGACGACGATTCCAGTAGCTCCAAGGCCAAAGCGGCCGCCGATGGCGATTGCGCCAGGCGCTGGCTCCCCATCGGCGCTGTGGCAAGGAACGCGATATAGCCGGCTGCCTGTGCGTCGATCGCGCGGCTGGCCAGCGGTTCGGTAAAGAAGCGGCCGACCAGATCTGCTTTGCCGATATCCAGCACCACGAAACGCGCACTGGCATCCGCTTCGAAATCATGAACGGCGTGCGGGCCAATGAGCAGCGCGCGGTCCGGCGCGGCTTCAAATGAGCGTCCTTGAACATCCACGGCCATACGACCGGCTACCGGCAATATCGCCTGGGCGTAGCCGTGTAGGTGACGTTGAGGGCGCCCATCGTAACGACGCGTTGTGATTGTCGTTGACGCGTTCATGAAGAGGCTCGACTACGTGGCTACTTGGCCGTGCAGCATATCGCGACATTCTCCGAGCCGCGTCTGATCACTTCTTAACCAACAATCGCAAAGCCAAGCCTTGTCGGGGCTTACGCGGTATGCACACAACGTTATCCACAGTTGTTGTGGGTTATCGCAGACGCGCCTGCCCGGCCTGCGTGATGAAATCGCTGATGAAGCGGCTGGCTTCGTCGGCATGTCGAACACCCAGATGAATCTGTTTGGCGATACCGTGGTGTCCCAGGCCCAACGTCGCCAGCGCCAACCGCTCGCGATACTCGTCGGCCAGCCAGCGTGGCAGTGCGGCCACGCCGCGATTCGCGGCCACCATTTGAAGCATGATGTCGGTGGATTCCAGCGTCTTGTGCCGCCGCGGCATGACGCCGGCCGGGCGAAGCAGCTCGCTGAATATGTCCAAGCGCGAGGGCTCGACCGGATAAGTCAACAGCGTCTCTTCGGCGAGATCCTCTGCGGCAACCCAAGACCGGTCGACAAATCGGTGGTCGGCCGCGATAACCAATACCTGTTCATAGTCGAAGACCGGTGTGAACGTTACGCCGCGGCGCGCGATGGGATCGGGTGTAACGAGGATATCGATCTCGTGCTGGAACAGCGCAGCCATCCCGCCGAATTGAAACTGTCGAATCACGTCCAGATCCACGCATGGCCAGCGGTCCAGAAACGGTTCAACCACCCGCAGCAGCCAGCGATAACACGGATGACATTCCATGCCGATGCGCAACTCTCCCTGATCGCCGGCGGCAAAATCAGAAAGCGCATCGTCCAGGCGATCAAGCTGCGGAAGTAGCCGCTCGGCAGCCCCGCGTAGATGTTCACCGGCGGGGGTGAGCACCACGCGCCGCCCTTCGCGCCGCCAGATCTGGCTGCCGGCCTGAACTTCCAGGCGGCGAATGGCATGACTCAACGCAGACTGTGACAAATGTAATGAGCGCGCAGCAGCGGTCAGCGACCCCTCCCGCCCGAGCTGACGAATGATAGCCAGATGCGCACGTTCAATCACTGGACATATGACAAAAACAGATCGTTAGTTGAAAAAATATCGATATTTTTCATGCCGGGCAAACGTCACAGTACGAGGCGACATTCAAAGACCTTGAGTCAATCCATGGCACAGGCCAGCAATCTGGGATTTCCCCGTATCGGCGAACGCCGAGAACTCAAAAAAGCGACGGAGGCCTACTGGGCCGGGCAGCTCGAGCGCGAGGCGCTGCTCGCAACCGGCGCCGAACTGCGCTCTGCCAACTGGAACAAACAGCGCGCGGCCGGTATCGATGTCATCCCGTCGAATGATTTCTCGTTCTATGACGGCATGCTGGACATGGCCTGCCTGCTCGGCAATGTGCCCGCCCGCTTTGACTGGGACGGGGCAAACGCCGGAATCGATGTAGCGTTTTCGATGGCGCGCGGCACCGATAGCGCGATTGCCTGCGAGATGACCAAGTGGTTCGACACCAATTACCACTATCTGGTGCCGGAATTCAGCGCCGAAACGAGTTTCAAGCTGGCCGCTAGCAAGATATTCGACGAGTTCGTCGAGGCCCGGGATCAAGGTATTCATACCCGCCCGGTGCTTATCGGCCCGGCCACTTATCTCAGCCTGGGCAAAGTCACTGACCATTCGGGACTGGACAAGTTCTCGTTGGCCGGCGCCTTAACCGATGTCTATGTCGACGTGCTCGAACGGCTGGCCGAACTGGGCGCAGACTGGGTGCAGATCGACGAGCCAATCGGGGCGCTGGATCTCACCGATACACAACGCGCGGTCATCGAAACCGCCTATGCCCGGCTGGCTGCGGTCTCGGGCATCAAGATCATGCTGGCGAGCTATTTCGGCGAGCTGCGAGATAATACGGCGCTGTTCTTGGGCCTGCCGGTGGCCGGCCTGCACGTCGACGCCGTGCGCGGGCGCGACGAAGCCGCCGCGCTGGCGGCCGGCATCGGCGATCGACGCACGCTCTCGCTCGGCCTGGTGGACGGTCGCAATATCTGGAAGACCGACCTGGGCGCTGCCCGCGAGATCCTAGCCGCCTGCCAGGCGCATGTGACGAGCGAGCGGTTACAGATTGCGCCCTCCTGCTCGCTGCTGCACAGCCCGGTCACGCTGCGCCATGAAACCCAGCTGGCCCACGGACTCTGCGACTGGCTGGCCTTCGCTGAAGAAAAACTGGCTGAAATCGTGTTTCTGGCCCGCGCGGCGGATGGCGTAGTAGACAACGCCGTGGCCGCGGACAACCAGCGGGCCATGCATCACCGGGCCCGTTCGACGCTGATTCATAACGATCTCGTGCAGCGCCGCGTGGCCGCACTCACTGCCGCCGATTATCGACGGCGCTCGGCCTACCCGGAGCGCGCCCGTCAGCAGCAGGCCAAGCTCAAGCTGGCCGCGCTGCCGACCACCACGATCGGCTCGTTCCCGCAGACCCAAACGGTGCGCCAGACCCGCGCCGGCCACAAGAAAGGGCGCGTCTCGGATGCCGACTACGACGCATTTCTGGCCGCCGAAATCGATACGGCCGTGGCCATGCAGGAAGACATGGGCTTCGACATGCTGGTGCACGGCGAATTCGAACGAAACGACATGGTCGAATACTTCGGCGAGCAGCTGGAAGGCTATGCGTTCACCAAACTCGGCTGGGTGCAGTCCTACGGCTCGCGCTATGTGAAACCGCCCATCATCTACGGCGATGTCTCACGGCCCACCGCCATGACCGTAAAATGGTCAAAATATGCCCAGTCGCGCACGCGAAAGCCCATGAAAGGGATGCTCACCGGCCCGGTCACCATGGTGCAGTGGGCCTTCGTACGCGACGACCAGCCGCGCGCCGACACCGTCAAACAGGTGGCCCTGGCTATTCGCGATGAAATCTGCGACCTGGAAAAAGCCGGTCTGGCCGCGATTCAGTGTGACGAAGCCGCGTTTCGCGAAGGCCTGCCGCTGCGCCGAAGCGACTGGCCGGCCTATCTGGACTGGGCCACTGCTGCCTTTCGCCTGGCCGCCGGCGGCGTCGCCGACAGCACACAGATCCATACCCATATGTGCTACTCGGAGTTCAACGACATCATCGAAGCCATTGCGGCCATGGACGCCGACTGTATCTCGATCGAGACCTCACGCTCGCAGATGGAACTCCTGGACGCCTTTGCGGCATTTGCCTATCCCAACGAGATCGGGCCGGGCGTCTATGATATTCACAGCCCGCGGGTGCCCAGCGTGGATGAAATGGTCGAGCTGCTCGAAAAAGCGATCAACGTACTCCCGGTGGCCCGTCTTTGGGTCAACCCCGACTGCGGCTTGAAGACCCGCGGCTGGGCCGAGGTCAAACCCGCACTAGAGAACATGATAGAAGCCGCAGGGCGTATACGTGCTCGTTATGTCAGTGCAGCATAGTCGGGGGCGAGGATGACGGCTTAAGACGGCCGCCCTAATGCAGCGGCTCGTCTGCGCGGGATTGCGGCCCAGGCGCCCCGGTCTGCGAGGCATAGCGAACCAATGCGTTTCGCCGCACCTGGAACCGTTTCAGGAGCGGCGCAAGGTCTGCCTCAAACGCCGTATCCGCGTGCATCAATCGTGCGTGGGTAACGGCCTTGGGCCAGTGTCGCAGGCAATGAATCGCCAGCGGCTGTGCCGGGGCCATGCACTCGGCCGTTCGTAACAGCCGTTCGACCGGCCGCCAGAGCACCCGGCCCGCGGCCTCGGGCGCGCCCTGGGCTTGATGCACCGCCGCCAGATTACAGGCCGCGATGGTATAGGTCATCGGCGCCAGCAGCGCAGCCGGTGGACGGTTGTCGGCCAGCCCGAACAGCTGGTCGGCCTCGGCCAAGGCACCGGCATGTGCCTGTCTTGCGCCCTCGAAATCCTGGCGCTCGAAAGCCGCATGACCGCAATCGGTCAGCCAGCGCCAGGTCTCATCTAGCGATGGGTCATCGGCTGCCATGGCGCACCTCCCGAGAACGCGACACGGCGCCCTCGGCGGCGTCTTGCTGCGCCGCCCCGCCGACCGGCCGGCCCGACAGCGCCATGCGGCGCATGCGCAGGGCAGATACCCGCTGGCAGTACCAGGCCTGGGGCGCGGCCCAAGCACGCCATAGGTGGCGCCCGGGGCGCATCACCCGGGATTCATGTCTTCTCTTGATCACCATGGCCTTCCTCCTGACGGGATCGAGTGGGCGCTTCTAGGTCAGGCAGTACACGGCCCAGACATTCGCCCGACCCAAAATTAAGCTTTGGCTAATTTTGTATCTATAACGATAACTCTGTGTCAAGCCGGTGCATCACAGCGAATTCCAACGGCCGGCCGTACCGCGCATCGGCCGCGGCTGGGAAGACGCTTTGGCCGACCTGCTGCGCATAGCAATCATTCTTGTTTGCTATTCGCCTTCGTGCTACAAACTTAGCCAATGCTTATTTTGTGTCGCAAGACACCTCAAGCCGCGCGCCGGGCCATTACCCGTGCCGCGCGATACGAATAGACCGAGGGCTCTATGCAAACCGTACGATGTGTTCTGGCAGCGATTGTCTTAGCCGCCGTAGTGCCGGCCGCGCAGGCGGGCGATGACGCGCGCTTTAAGGTGGCCACCACCTTTACGATCCTGGCTGACATGACGCGCAACGTGGCCGGGGATCACGCCGAGGTGGTGTCCATCACCAAGCCGGGCGCCGAGATCCACGATTACGCCCCCACGCCGCAGGACATCGTAGGCGCCAGCGATGCCGATCTGATTCTCTATAACGGCTTCAACCTCGAGCGCTGGTTCGAGCAGTTTCTAGCGCATATCGGCGATGTGCCGTCTGCCACGCTGAGCAACGGCGTGGATCCCATGCCTATTGCCGCCGGCGACTACAAGGGCATAGCCAACCCGCACGCCTGGATGGGCCTCAGCGGCGCCGAGATCTACGTCAACAACATTCGCGATGCGCTGATCAAGCACGACCCAAACCACTCAGCCGACTACCGCGCCAACGCCAAGGCATACAAGAAAGCGATCCGCGACACGATCCGCCCGCTGCAGGCCGAGATCGAAGAGATTCCCGAGCAGCAGCGCTGGCTGGTGAGCTGTGAGGGTGCTTTCAGTTATCTGGCCCGGGACTTCAAGATGAAAGAGCTCTATCTCTGGCCGATCAACGCCGAGCAGACCGGTACGCCGCAACAGGTCCGAAAAGTGGTGGACGGCGTGAAGAAGAACGATATTCCTGCGGTGTTCTGTGAGAGCACCGTCAACACCGCCCCGGCACGCCAGGTCGCGCGTGACACCGGCGCCCACTATGGCGGCGTGCTCTACGTGGATTCGCTCTCGGCGGCCAGCGGCCCGGTGCCGACCTATCTGGACCTCTTGCGCGTGGACGCTGAGACCATCGCCCGCGGCCTGCACCAGAGCAACCCCTGATTTTATGGCCAACATGACCGCAGATGACGAAGCCCGCGCCGCGCAGGCCGGGCATGAACACGACGGCGGCGGCGACGGAATCACCGCCCGCCACGTGACGGTGACCTATCGCAACGGCCATACGGCGTTGTTCGATGCCAGCTTTACCACCCCGCGTGGCTCGATCGCCGCACTGGTGGGCGTCAACGGCGCCGGCAAGTCCACGTTCTTCAAGGCCATCATGGGCTTCGTACCGGTGGCCGAGGGCGAAATTCGCCTGCTGGGGCGCACGGTTAAGCAGGCGCTGGGCCAGAACATGGTGGCCTATGTGCCCCAGTCCGAGGACGTGGACTGGGCGTTTCCGGTGCTGGTGGAAGACGTGGTGATGATGGGCCGCTACGGCCATATGGGCTTTCTGCGTCGGCCCAAGCGCGCCGACCACGAGGCCGTGGACCAGGCGCTGGCCCGCGTGGGGATGAGCGACTTCCGCCACCGCCAGATCGGCGAGCTGTCCGGCGGCCAGCGCAAACGCGTGTTTCTGGCCCGCTCGCTGGCCCAGAACGGCCAGGTGATCCTGCTGGACGAGCCGTTCACCGGGGTGGATGTGAAGACCGAGGAACGTATCGTGGCGCTGCTGCGCGAGCTGCGCGAAGAAGGCCGCGTGATGCTGGTCTCGACGCACAACCTGGGCAGCGTGCCCGAGTTCTGTGATCAGACCGTCCTGGTAAAGAAGACGGTGCTGGCCTACGGGCCCACGGAAATCACCTTCACCCGCGACAACCTGGAGCGTGCCTTCGGCGGCGTGCTACGGCATTTCAATATCGGCGGCGACACGCTGCATGATGACGATGATCCCCGTCAGGTATCGATCATCACCGACGATGAGCGGCCGTTTGTCCACTACGGCGACCCGGCTGCCCGCGGCAGTCAGCAGGACGATGCGCCTCTGACCCGCCGGCCGGGCGAGCACTCCGCATGATCGACACCCTGATCGAGCCGTTCACCTACGGCTACATGCTCAACGCCATGTGGGTCTCGGCCCTGGTGGGCGGAGTCTGTGCTTTTCTGTCGTCTTATCTGATGCTCAAGGGCTGGTCCCTGATCGGCGATGCCCTGAGTCACTCGGTGGTGCCCGGCGTGGCCGGCGCGTTCGTGCTGGGCCTGCCTTTTTCGGTGGGCGCCTTCATAGCCGGCGGGCTGGCGGCCGGCGCGATGCTTTTCCTCAGCGAACGCTCGGGGCTGAAGATCGACGTCATCATCGGCATCATCTTCACCTCGTTCTTTGGTCTGGGCCTGTTCATCGTCTCGATCAACCCGATGTCGGTGAGTATTCAAACCATCGTCATGGGCAATATCCTAGCCATCACGCCCGAGGACACGCTGCAGCTGGCCCTCATCGGCTTCGTATCACTTGGGATTCTGCTGCTCAAGTGGAAAGACCTGATGGTGACGTTCTTTGACGAGAACCATGCCCGCTCGATCGGCCTGCGTCCGGATCTGCTCAAGCTGCTGTTCTTTGCCCTGCTCTCGGCGGCCATCGTGGCGGCCATGATCACTGTCGGCGCGTTTCTGGTCATCGCCATGGTAGTCACGCCGGGGGCCACCGCCTATCTGCTGTCTGACCGGTTTCCGCGGCTGGTGGTGCTGTCGATCGTGATCGGCACGGCCACCAGCTTCATCGGTGCCTATGTCAGTTATTTTCTCGACGGCGCCACGGGCGGCATTATTGTGTCGCTGCAGACGCTGATCTTTCTCAGTGCCTTCGTTTTCGCGCCAAAGCATGGCCTGCTGGCCAGCAAACGCAAGGCCGCAGCCGCACTGCGCGATCATCGCGCCCAGGCCGCGGCAGACAGAGATCGGGTCGAGGCCTCTGCCGGAGCTTCTCAATGAGTATTGACGCCCTGCTGTTGCCGTTTGATTTCTCGTTCATGCGCAACGCGTTCTGGATTGCGCTGTGTGTGGCCCCACCCACCGCGCTCTTGTCCTGTTTTCTGGTGCTGAAAGGCTGGGCGCTGATGGGGGACGGCACCAGCCATGCCACCCTGCCCGGCGTGGTGCTGGCCTGGCTGCTGGGCGCGCCGCTGATTGTGGGGGCGTTCGTGGCCGGCATGGCCTGTGTGCTGGCCACCGGCTATCTGTCGCAGAACAGCCGGGTCAAGCAGGACACGGTGCTGGGTGTGGTGTTTTCCGGCATGTTTGCGGTCGGCATCGTCATGTACACCTGGGTCCACACCAACGAGCATCTCAGTCATGTGCTGTTCGGCGATATGCTGGGCATCGGGCCCAAGGATCTGATCACCTCGGGCGTGATCGGGGCCGTCGTATCGGCAGTGCTAATTCTCAAGTGGAAGGATTTTCTGCTGCATGCCTTCGACCCGGCCCAGGCCAAGGCCGCCGGTCTCAACGTGTCCATGCTGCACTACACGCTCGTGGTCTGCCTCTCACTGACCATCGTGGCTACGCTGACCTCCGTAGGCCTGATCCTGGCGGTGGCGCTGCTGATCACGCCGGGCGCAATTGCCTATCTCACCACGCGCCGCTTCAGTCATATGTTGATGGTGGCCGTGGGCGTCTGTCTGCTGTCCATGCTGGGCGGGGCCTACGCCAGCTTCTTCATCGACAGCGCGACCGCGCCCACGGTGGTGCTGATGCTCTCGCTGGGCTTCGTGGTCGCGTTCATCTATCGGCTGAACGTGAATCGACGCAACTCGCGCCGCAAGGCAGAGCACGAGGTCGCCGCCTCCACGAGCCCGCTGCCCGCCGAGCGCGAGGCCAAAAAGCCGCCTCGTATCACGGCCTGAGCGAGAAACCACGGCCCATGACGCGCGCAGCACCCGCGCGCAGGCCATAAGACGTGTCATTCGCCGGCCTGTGGGGAGGCCGGCTTGTACGTGGAACTGTCATTCGGCGCTGTTTCGGGCGCCTAAGGGGGGGCTTTTGTCTCATTCTTTGATAACGGGTCGTCATTGCCATACCACACCGCAAGGCGGCGCTCGACGCTGGGTGGATCGTATTTCGCGCTGCGGCGCGGTCATCCTGGGGGTCTTGTCCGGTGGCACCGCCATGGCCCAGGTGGATGTCCCGGGCCGAGAGGTCGACGAAGCCGCCGGTATACGCACGCGTCTTGCCGAGTTCGGGCTGACCTTCGATGTGGACATCGTGGCGGATTATTCGATGGTTTTATCCGGGGGCGCGAATCCACGGGGTATCGCTGATCGGTTTCTGGCGCAGGCCGGTCTCACCCTGGACACCGACAAAGCCTTCGGCTGGCCCGGCGGACAATTCTTTATTACCTACCAGGGCTTTCACGGCGACGACGGCTCGCTGGATTCCGGCGATGTCCAGGTGTATTCCAATATCGACGCCATGCCCTTCGATGCGCTGTATTCGCTCTACTACGAGCAGCGCCTCGTCGACGAACAGTTCAGCATCAAGCTGGGCAAGATGGACGCGAACGCCGATTTCGCCTACGTGAACAACGGCGCGGCCTTCATCAATTCATCGCCGGGCTTTTCGCCCACAATTCTGTCGTTTCCCTCCTATCCCGACCCGTCAACGGCGGTCAACGTGTTCTGGCAGGACCGCCGCGGCCCCTATCTCGGCGCCGGGGTCTATGACGGCGCCACACAAGACGGCGTGGCCACAGGCACGCGCGGCCCGTCGACCTTCTTCGGCCCGCCCGATGCGACCTTTTATATCGCCGAGGCCGGCGCCGCGTATGAACTGCTGGGCCAGCCCGGTCGGCTGGGCGTGGGCGCCTGGCACCATACTGGCACCTTCGAGCGTTTCAACGCCACAGAGACCGACCATGCGAATGGCAGCTACATCGTGCTCGATCAGACGCTCTACAGCGCAGCCGGCTCGGTTCGCCAGTTGGACGGGTTTGCTCAGTACGGGCGGGCCGACGGCGCCGTCAGCCCGCTGACCGACCACGCAAGCGCCGGGGTGACGCTTTCTGCCCCCGCCACCGATCGGCCTGATGATGCCGTGGGGCTCATGGCTAGCTATGTCGCCTTCAGCGATGCCCCGGGGGCAGGCTTCCAGGCCGACTACGAGCTGGCCATCGAGGCGTTTTATGCCGTGTTGCTCGGCCGGGTCCTCCGGGTCAAGCCGGATCTGCAATACATCGCCAATCCGGGCGGCCAGGGCCTGGCCAATGCCACCGTGAGCACGCTGCGACTGGAAGCCTCTTTCTAGGCATAGGGCGCTGCGCGTCTTTTTATACGCCGTGCACAAGCCGATGCATCGCGGGTTTTACCGACAGCGGTGCTCGGTGGCGCCGGGGCCCTGTCGAGCGATGTGTTGATATTCGGGAGCTGTCTTCGAGGCGTTCGAATGCTCGCTTGAGTGCCCCGGTAGCCGATCCAACGGCTGTTCCCCGGGGAAGATTAGTCGCCGGCTGCGCCGGCTCACCCCTTCGGGGCGATACAGCTGCGCTGTATCGTGCGTCGGCGCTTGGCCCGTGTCGAACGACTTAATGATTGTCGGGCGTTCGAATCTTTGAGTCGTTAGACATAAAAAAGGCCCGTCCAGTTCTGGAGGGCCTTTTCTATTTGATGGTGCGCCCGGGAAGATTCGAACTCCCGACCTTGCGGTTCGTAGCCGCACGCTCTATCCAACTGAGCTACGGGCGCTA